>JANXTD010000568.1 GCA_025352585.1 Fimbriiglobus sp. | reverse complement strand
CGGGTGCTTGACCGCGAGCCGGTAGCCGACCGGGGCACCGTAGTCCTGCACGTACAGGGCGTAACTCTTGAGTTCCAGCGTCTCGGTGAACTCGTCGATCACCTTCGCCAGGTTGTCGAAGGTGTAGGCGAACTGGTCGCGCGGCGGCATCGAACTGTGCCCGTAGCCGGGGTAGTCGGGGGCGATCACGCGGTACCGGTCCGCGAGCTTGGGGATCAGGTTGCGGAACATCTGCGAGTTGGTCGGGAAGCCGTGCAGCAGCAGGACCACCGGGGCGTCCTTCGGCCCGGCCTCGCGGTAGAAAATGTCCAGGCCGCCGACCTTGGCGGTCTTGTGGCGCACTTGTGTCGGGTCCGCCGCGGGCGACTGGGCGACAGCAACGCCGCCGGAACCGAGCGTCAACAGAGCGGCCAGCACGACGGCCGGTGCGAACTTCGTCGAGTGAGTCATGGTCGTGTCTCCGAGTTGAAGGGTGAAGGTTTCGGGCGAATCGCCATCAGCAGCCGCGAGGGAAGCCGTTCCTTACGACGGCTCTGCTCGCGATCGCAGGGTCGGGAAGGGCAGAATCCGGTCGGGCAGGGCGTCCGGGCGCAGGGCGGTCAACCGGACGACGAACTCGGTGCCCTGGCGAACCCCGCCGCTGTGGGCCGTGACCCGCCCGCCGTGGAGTTCCACCAGGGACTTCACCAGGGCGAGGCCAATCCCCAGCCCGCCGGGCCGCCGCCCGTGGGGTCCGGGGTACTGCGCGTAAAGGTCGAACACCCGCGGCAGCAGGTGCGCGGCGATGCCGGGGCCGTCGTCCTGCACGCGGAGGACGGCGTACCCGCCTTCGGCCTCGGCGCTCAGCCGGACCTGCCCGCCGGGGGCGGTGTGCTCGGCCGCGTTGGCCAGCAGGTTCGTCAGCACCTGCTCCAGCCGCAGGCGGTCGGCGAACACCAACAGCGGTTCCGCCGGGAGCGACACGGTCAAGTGGTGCCCGCGGCGGCTGACCAGGTGCTCGACGGTCTCGGCCGCCGCCGCCACGACCTCGGCCAGGTCGACGACCTCGGGGCGAAAGGCGAGCTTGCCGAGCGCGCCGGAGCAGACCTCAAGCAGGTCGTCCACGATCCGCGCCGCCCGCCGCGCCTGACGTTCCACGACCGCCCGCTGCCCCCGCGCGGCCGGGTCGTCGGCCCGATCCGCCATCGCGGCCACGGCGTAGAGGATGGCCGCGAGCGGGTTCCGCAGCTCGTGCGCCACGGTCGCCAGCCGCGCCTCGGCGTCCGGCCCGCCGCGTCCCCATTCCCCCGGCCGGGCGAGCCAGTCGGCCGCGAGCGCGACCTGATCGGGCACCGACGATGTCGTGCGAATCCTGAGCATCCTGACGGCCCTCGGTCGAGTGGTGGTGGAGTTTCGCGACGGCCGGCGGTGGGCCGCGTCGGGCCTCGCCCCGCCGCAGTCCTTCCTTCGCCGTCGCCCAACTAAGCGTGGCGGGGGGACAGCCGCGGCCGTATGATCGTTACGCCCGTCGCCGCGTCAGAATTCCCCGAGGGGCCGCATGGACGAGCAACACACCACCGTCATCATCCAGCGCTACCTGGACGACTTGGCCGGCGACGCGCCCGCGGAGCCGATCGTCCGGGCGCTGCTCGACCGGGCCGTGCTGCGGCTGCACCAGTTGTGCGCCACGCTCCTGTACCGCGGCTACCCGCGGCTGACCCGCCCGCCGCTGAACCTCCAGTCGGACGAGATGCTCAGCGCCGTGGTCGAGCGACTGCTCAAGGCCCTGCGCGAGGCCCGGCCGGCGACCGTGCGGCAGTTCTTCGCGCTGGCCGGCCAGCACACCCGCTGGGAACTCAATGACCTGGCCCGACGCTTGGATACGCAGCCCCGCGCCGCGGAGCTGGTGGACGGGCTGGTGCCGGCCCCGCCGAGCAGCGACTCCGGGCTGACCCCGGACGGCCGCCGGATGATCGAGGCGATCGACGGGCTGCCGGCGGACGAGCGGGAGGCGTTCGACCTGGTGCGCATCCAGGGGCTGACGCACCCCGAGGCCGCCGAGGTGTTGGGCGTGTCCCCCAAGACCGTGAAGCGGCGGCTCGACCGCGGCCTGCGGCTGCTGACGGAGCGGCTGGGCGACCTCCGCCCGGACGCCCCCGCGCCCGACCCGAACTGACCCGGAACCCGAGGCGGCCGGGTCCACGACTCCTGGGAGACTCCGATGCCCGACGACCCGCGGGTCCAGCGGTTGCTCGACGAACTGCTCGACTCGGACGCCACGCCGGAGGCGGTCTGCTCGTCGTGCGTCGAGTTGCTGCCGGTGGTCCGGGACCGGTGGCGGCAGGTGTGCCGGGCGCGGGACGAACTGGACGCCCTGTTCCCGCCCGCGGTCGGGCCGGGCGCGGGTCGCCCCGCGCCCCTGCCGGACGCCACCACCCTGCCCTCGATCCCCGGCTACGAGGTGGAGGCGGTGCTGGGGGTGGGCGGCATGGGGGTCGTGTTCCGCGCCCGCCACCTGCGCCTCAACCGCGTCGTCGCCGTCAAGATGGCCCTGGCCGGGGCGCACGCGGTGCCCCACGAGGGGGCGCGGTTCCAGCGGGAGGCCGAGGCGGTCGCGGCGCTGCGGCACCCGAACGTCGTGCAAATCTACGAGGCCGGCGAGGCGGGCGGGCGGGCCTACTTCAGCATGGAGTACGTCGAGGGCGGCACCCTCGGGCAGCAACTCACCGGTGCCCCGCGGCTGCCGCGCGAGGCCGCGGCCCTGG
>JANXTD010000538.1 GCA_025352585.1 Fimbriiglobus sp. | reverse complement strand
GACGACGCCCGGCACGACGACGTGCTCCATGCCGGCGTACAGCCCCTCGGTGTTCTCGCGGACCACGACCAAATCGACGTCGGTGAACGGGGTCACGACCCCCGGCAGGTTCTTGACCGGCCGCACGCTGGCGTAGAGGTCGAGGCCCTTGCGGAGCCGCACGTTGATGCTGCGGAAGCCCTTGCCGACGGGCGTCGTACACGGCCCCTTGAGCGCGACGCGGTGCTTGCGCACCAGATTCAGCGTCTCCTCCGGCAGCGGCTCGCCGTGCGTCTCGACGGCTCCGACCCCGGCGGCGGCCGGCACCCAGTCGATGCGCACGCCCGCGGCAGCGACGACGCGGCAGGCCGCGGCGGTCACCTCCGGGCCGATGCCGTCGCCGGCGATCAAGACAATCTGCATGGCGTGCCCCTCGCGAGTTCCCTGGGAGAGGGTGACGGTAACTTGCGCCCGGAGCGCCCGGCCGGCAAGGCGGTTTCCGCGTCGCCGCCGTCGCCGGCGACAAAGTCGGCGGGAATGTCGTGGCCGCGGAACTCCGGGCGGTAAAATCTTCCTAAGAGACAGCGACCCCCGCCCCGCTCTCATCTCAAGGATGACCGACATGGCCCCGCCCGTCCGCGCCACCTGCCCCGGCTGCCGCAGCGTGCTCAAAATCCCCGCCGAGTGGGCCGACCGCCCGGTGAAGTGCAAGTCGTGCGGCACTGTCGTCCGCGCCACCTCGACCGCGGCCGCGCCGACTCGGCCGACCCCCACCGCCGCCGGAGTCGCCGCGGCCCCGCCGTCGCCGCAAGCCGTGGCGGCCCACCCGCAGGCCGTGGCGGCCAACCCGCAGGCCGTGGCGTACCCGCAGGCGGTGCCGGCCGAGTACGCCCTGCCCGACGTGTACGCCGCGCCCGCCGAGCCGGCGTCGATGGCGTTCGAGGCCAGCGAGGTGACCAAGAAGCACAGCCGCCGCAAGCGCAAGACGCCGTACGTCACCTACGCGCTGCTCGCCTTCAGCTTCGTCGCCGTGGCCGTCGCCGCGGGGGTGTTCGGCCGGCCGCTGTACGAGAAGTTCGCCGGCAAGGACGGCGGGCCGGCGGTCGCCACCGACACGAAAGTCGCGCCGCCGCCGGTCAACGCCAACTTCGCCAACGCCGCCAAGCGCTTCCCCCGGCGGATGCTCGTGATGAGCGTCACGAAGTACCTGTACTGCAACACCCTGTCGGCCGGGAACCCCAAGAACGAGGACATGGTCAGCATCGCGGCCCGCCGGCTCGCCTACCAGTGGAAGGTGCCGATGGACAAGGAGAGCGACCAGCTCTTCCTGCTCCAGGACGCCGGGGCCAAGCCGCGGCCGATGCTCAAAGCGACCGTCGAGAAGGCGGTCGAGGAGTTCTGCGAGACCAGCCGGCCGCAAGACCGCGTGCTGATCTACTTCGGCGGCCACGCCACCGAGGTCGAGGGCAAGGCGTACTTGGTACCGGTCGAGGGCGACCTGACCGACGCCACGACGCTCCTGCCGCTGGCCGACTTTTGGGAGAAGGTCAAGGAGTGCAAGGCCCAGCAGAAGCTCGTCGTCTTCGACGTGTGCCGCTTGAACGAGGACGGCGACAAGTTGCGGCCCGGCTCCGACGCGCTGAGCGCGTCGCTCGAGAAGCTGCTGCAAGCGGCCCCCGAGGGCGTACAGGTGCTCACCACCGCCGGCCCCGGCGTCAACGCGCTGGAGTACCGCAACGCCCCGCCCGACGCCCCCGACGAGGGCGGCAGCCTGTTCTTGAGCACCATCATCGCTCTCGCCGCCAAGGGCAAGGTCAAGGTTGGCAAGGAGCCGACGCCCGAGGAGCCGTTGCCGGTCGCGGCGTGGTTCGACGCCGCCAAGGAGCGCATGGCGCTCGTCGCCAAGGTTTCCGGCAAGACCGACCCCGCGCCGACGCTCACCAAATCGACGCCCGGCGAACTCGTCGCCTACAACCCCGACGAGCCGGCGGCGCGGCGCTTCGAGTTCGCGGTGCCGCCGAAGGGCATGGCCGTTAACGAAGTGGCCCGCATCATCGAGCCGATCACCAAGCTGCCGCCGTACCGCGGCAAGACCACCAAGGACGACGCCATCGAGGGGCTGGTGCCGTACGCGGCCGACGTGATGAAGGACTACAAGCCCGACGCGGTGACGCTCGCGGACATCCGCAAGGACGCCGAGAAGTACCCGATCCGGCACGCCGCGCTCACGTCGCTGGAACTGATCGTCAAGGAGTGGAAGTCGTCCGAGGAGGGGTCCACGGAGTTGCG
>JANXTD010000492.1 GCA_025352585.1 Fimbriiglobus sp. | reverse complement strand
GTGCCCGACGCCGAGGGCGAGCCGGAGCCGCCCCCCGCGGCGCGGGCGCGCGTCGTCGCCGTGTCGCCGCCGACCCCCCCGCCGCCGACGCCGCGCGGCCAGAGCCGGCGCGAGGAGGCCGAGGCGCGGGAACTGGCCGAGGAAGCGCCGCCGCGGTCGCGCAACGCCGCCGCCGAGGACGCCGCCCGCTACATTGAGGAGGCGGCCAAGAAGCAGCGCCGCCGCGAGCGCAAGGCCCGCGCCCGCAAGTCGGAGGGCCGCAGCGGCGTCTCGTTCAGCCCCGCGGTCGCCGGGGCCTTGGGCGGCGTCGCGGTCATGGTGATCACGGCCACCTGGTTCGTCGTCGCCCTGGTCTTCTTCGACCTGCTCTACTACAAGTTGCCGATCCTCTTCTTCCTCGGGCTGGCCGGCACGATCAAGGGCATGATGGGCCACGAAGATTGACGCGTCCATTCTGGCGCGGCCTTGACCCGGCGAGTTTGTTGACGTATTCCGACAACGTTCCCACAGATCCGACGCGCGATGGGAGGCCGGCGATGGCGATTGCGTTCTCGTGCCCGACGTGCAACCAGTCGTACACGGTCGACGACAAGTTCGCGGCCAAGGTCACCGCGTGCAAGGGCTGCAACGGCCGCCTCGTGGTGCCGGACGCCACCCCCGCGACGCCGGACGAGGACGCGGCGTTCGCGCTGCTCGCGGCCGACGACGGCCGGGACGAGGTCAACCCGCGGCTCGACCGCCGGTCGTGGGAAGCCCCGCCGCCCGCCGCCGGGAAGCCCCCGGCCGCCGACTCCGGGGACGCGAGTCAGGCCGTCGCCGCCGCGGCCGCCGCGCGGTACGCCAAGGACGCCGCGCGCGAGCGGCGCGAGGCCCGCTCCGACGACGGCGGCGGCCGGCGCGGCTTCGCGGTCAGCTCGACCGCGATGGGCGGCCTCGGCATGATGGCGGTCGCCGTGATCTGGTTCGGCCTCGGCTTCGCCGCCGGCCGCATCTTCATCTACCCACCGATCCTCTTCGTCCTGGGCCTGTTCAGCTTCCTCAAGGGGCTGATGGGCCACGAGGACTGACGCCATGCTGCCGCTGACGATCGGACTCGCTGACCCCGCCGCCACCGACGCCCTCGGCGTCGCTCTCGGGGAGCGCCTGTTCGCCGGGGCTGTTGTTGCGCTCGACGGCCAACTCGGCGCGGGCAAGACGCGCCTCGTCCGGGCCGTCGCCGCCGGCCTGAAGGTGCGCAACCTCGCGGCGGTGAACAGCCCCACCTTCGTGCTTATCCAGGAGTACGCCGCCCGGCTGCCGATCGCGCACTTCGACGCCTACCGCCTCGGCTCGGCGCGGGAGTTCGCCGAACTCGGCGTCGGCGAGTACTTCGAGGCCGGCGGCGTCTGCCTGGTCGAATGGGCCGCGAAGGTCGCCGACGTGCTGCCCGCCGACCGCCTGACGGTCACGCTCACCGTGACGGGGCCGGACAGTCGCCTGGCGGTGCTGACCGCCGGCGGGCCGACGCACGCGGCGTTGCTGGCCGAACTGGCGGCAGCCCTGAACTCGACGCCATCCGGCTGAACGAGT
Source organism: Fimbriiglobus sp. (assembly GCA_025352585.1). Lineage (GTDB taxonomy): Bacteria > Planctomycetota > Planctomycetia > Gemmatales > Gemmataceae > Fimbriiglobus. The sequence goes on along the minus strand of JANXTD010000492.1, from coordinate 3,185 downwards.
CGTGATGGACCAAGTTAGTATCAATAGAACTCCGGTATTTTCTCAACATCCTTGCGAAATGCTCTGGACTCGCGGACGGTCCCCGCCATAATGTTTCACTTGACAGGCTTACCTCTCCAAGCCGTCAATTGCTCGACGCCATAAGCGTCGCGGCGTCCCTCATTTTTCGGAGAGAGTGAATGCACCAGTCTCAACGTCGGGCGTTTACGCTAATCGAGTTGCTCGTCGTCATCGCTATCATTGCGATCCTCATCGGGCTGCTACTCCCGGCCGTGCAGAAGGTCCGCGAGGCGGCGAGCCGCCTCAAGTGTACGAACAACATGAAGCAACTCGGGTTGGCCGTCCACGGCTACCACGACGTGAGCAACGGCGTGCCGGTCGAGGGCTACAGTCAAGGCGTGAGTTGGCCCATCCGCGTCATGCCGTACATCGAGCAGGGGAATACCTACAACATCGTGTTTCCGTTTTACGCCACGGGTCTGGCCCAAGAGGACGCGGCTCGCGCCGCCGGCACGGCCAGCCCCTGGAACTCCGGGACGGCCAGTTACAAGATCGCGGCCGGGAAAGTGGACTCGACGATGACCGTGCCGATCTTCCTGTGCCCGTCGCGGCGGGGCAAGGAAGTGGGTCCGCGGCTCGACTACACTGGGGCCTACGGCTTGGGCCTCAAGGGCGGCACCGCCGGCGTCCTCGACGACACGGCTGGCAACCAGGGCAACCGGGCGGTCGGGACGCAGTTCGTGCGGATGCAGGCCGGCACGTCGAACACGATCATGATCGCCCACAAGTCGATGAAACCCAGCGCCTACATGAACCAGGGCACCGACTCGCGAGACATCGGGTACGCCTACACGAGCCTCACCGGCGGCAACGCCGACCACATGCGATTCGCCGACGCCGGCGGCAGCGGCTCCAGCGCCAACAAGGGCTACGTGAAGGACGACGAGAGCGTTGACATCAACCACTTCGGCGGCCCTCACATCGGCGGCTCGCCGGTGCTGTTCGCCGACGGCAGCGTGCGGGGCTACAACTACGGCTACTCTGATGGCTCCGGGCTTGATGAGGTCAGTGTGTTCCAGTACCTGCTGAGCTACAACCGCACGGTAGTCGTCACGCCCCCGTAAGCGAGCCTACACAGTCGAGGGGGCGGCGAGCGGCGGACGTCAGTCCGCTGTTCGCCGCGCTTCCGACGTCACCCCGGCTTCGCCACGTTGAGGAAGTTCGCCTCGGACTTCACCACGTACGCCTGGTAGCCCGGCGTGTGGGCGGCGAACGCCTGCGCGGCGGCTAGCGCGGCCTCCCGCGTCTCGAACCAGTGCGTCACGAGGCCGCACGGGGCGTCGGGGTCGGCGGCGGTGCCGCGCGGGACGCCGATCACGAGGTAGCCGCACGGGCCGTGGGCGATGTCGTCGTTGCTCATGGGGCGCTCCGGCGGGTCACGGGGTGTCGGCGGCGCGACCCAACGTCGCGTCGTCGGACCGCAGGCCGGCGCGGACCACGCCGGCGTCGTTGCGGTAGATGTCGTCGCCGTTCACGCCGACGGTCGGCACCGTCGCGAAGCGGACCGCGCCGCCCAGGAACAGCACGTTCTGCCCCCGGCCGTGCGGCGAGACCGGCCCGCCCACCGGCGACGCCCCGGCCGTCGGCAGGTCGGCGGCCAGCGGCGTGAGGTCGCCCGACTCCGACGCGAAGCCGGCCCGGCGGATGCCCGTCACCGGCGCGAACGGCGTCGGGTGGAAGCCCAGCGTGTAGGCGTACGGGTTCGCCTCGGCCGCGTCGGCGGGGCACGTGGCGGACGGCGCGGCGTCGTACTGCCCGCCGCGCACCAGTTCGGCCGCGAAGTCGCCGGCGCGGGGCACCGCCGCCGTGCCGACTTCGGGGTAGCGGCCGCCGTGCGTGTCCGAGTAGCCGTCGAGGGCGACGTACAGCGACCGCAGGCGCTCCTGGCAGGCGGCCACCTGGCTGCGCTCGCGCAGCTTGCCGACGCCGGCGAGCAGCAGCCCGAAGGCGACGAAGCCCAGCCCCGCGGCGACCGCCACGTCGAGCCGGCGGCGGTCGAGCAGCCACCACACGCGCGGCGCGGCGAGTCGGGGCCGGCGCGCCGCCTCGCTCGCGCGGAACGACTCGCGGTGGCGGACGGTTTCCTGCGCGACGTAGGCGAGCGTCGCGGCGGCCAGGCCGGGCGGCGGCAGCGGCGGCTCCGCGCGGGCGACCTCCAGCGGCCGCAGGGCCAGGCGCAGGCGGGCGATCAGCGCCGCGGCGGCGGGGTCGGCGAGCAGCGCCGCCTCGGCCTCGGCGCGGCCCGGCGCGTCGAGCTGGTCGACGGCGTAAGCGAGCAGGCGGTCGGTCACGTCGGTCATGGCAATCGTCCCCACCCCACGTCCGCAAAACGTCGCGGCAAACCCGGTGCCGGGCGTCTCAGCCGTCGTCGATCGTGCGGCCGGCCCCTTGCCACGCCTCGCACAGTTTCGCCACCGCCGCGTGCAGCCTCGACTTCACGGTCCCCAGCGGGATGTCGAGCGCCTCGGCGATCTCCTGGTACCGCAAGCCCTGGAAGTACGCCAGCAGGATCACCTGCCGCAGCAGGTCCGGCAGTTGGTCCACCGCCTCGCGCACCAGGCCGCGCAACTCGGCGAGTTCGGCCTGGGCCACGGGGCCGGGGTCGGGGTCGCGCAGGATCTCCAGCAGCGGCCGGCCGCCCTCCTCGTCGCCGCCCGCGCCGCCCGGCAGGATGGCGTCGGCCCGCGCATCGACCCGCCGACTGCGCCGCCGGGTCGCGTCGATCGCCTGGTTCGTGGCGATCGTGTACAGCCAGGGCCGCGCCGCCCGGCCGGGCTGGTAGTGGTGGATCTTGCGGAACACGGCCAGAAACGTGTTCTGGAACACGTCCGCCGCGAGGTCGTCCCGCCCCAAGTAGCGCCGCAGGTAGCCGTACAGTTCGCGCTCGTAGCGCCGCACCAACTCCCCGAAGAGGTCGGCCTGCCCGGCCTGGAGCCGCGCGAGGATCTCCTCGTCGCTGAGGCGGTCGGCCGGCTCGTCAAGATTCCGCGGCCCCGTCCCCACGCCGATCCCTCACAGTCCGGTACGCCCCACTTGCGGCAGATGTTCAGTTCACGCGGCGATGTCGTTGCAATCGGGTTTCGGGTGTCGGGTGTGGGGTGTGGGGTGTCGCAGAACGGCAGGAC
>JANXTD010000481.1 GCA_025352585.1 Fimbriiglobus sp. | reverse complement strand
GAGCAGCCGCCGGCCGGTCGTGCCGGGGGCCTGGAAGCTCACCAGGATGACGCTGCAGCGCGGGTCGTCGACGTGCTGCTTGAGGTGCGACTGGATGCGGCCGGCGTCGCACATGCCGCTCGACGCGATGATGATGCACGGTCCCGGCCGCGTGGTGAGCTTCATGCTCTCCTCGAACTCGCGGACGTACTTAACCCCGTCGCCGCCCAAAATCCCGTGGCCCTCCTTGACCGCCTCGGCGACTTCGGGCTCGAGGCTGTTGGGGTGCGCCCGGTACACGTCGGCGATGTCCGCGGCGAGCGGGCTATCGACGTAGATCGGCACGTCCGGCAGGATGCCCTTGCGCAAGCCCTGTTGCAGGAAGTGAACGATCAGTTGCGACCGGCCGAGGCTGAACGCCGGGATGAGCGCCTTGCCGCCGCGGTCGATGGTGCGGTTCACGGCCGTGTACAGCTTGGCGATCGTGCCCTCGATCGGCTCGTGCTGGCGGTTGCCGTAGGTACTTTCGCAGATCAGCAGGTCGGCAGGCGGCACCGGGGCGGCCTGCTTCAACAGCGGCATCCCGCGGCGGCCCAGGTCGCCGGTGAAGGTCAGCGTCTTCGTGCCGCTCGGGCCTTGCGCGACCGCGTGAACCAACGCGGAGCCGAGGATGTGCCCGGCCTCCTGGAAGCGGAAGCGCATCCCCCGGCCGACATCGACCTCGCGGCCGTAGGGCACACTCACAGACTGCTGCAACACCCGCTCCACGTCCGCGAAACTGTAGAGTGGCTGCACCCACGGCTCGACGTAGTTGCGGGCGATGTTGATGTGCGCCGCCTCCTCTTCCTGAATCTTCGCCGAGTCCCGGAGCATCACCCGCAACAGGTCGCGCGTCGGCGGGGTGCAGTAGATGGGGCCGGTGAAGCCGCGGCGCACGAGGGTCGGCAGGTTGCCGCAGTGGTCGATGTGGGCGTGGCTGACGATGACCGCGTCGATCTGATCGGGGTGGAACGGGAAGTGCGAGTTGCGCTCGCGGGCGTCCTCGCGCTTGCCCTGGTGCAGCCCGCAGTCGAAGAGCAACTTGGTGTTGCCGGTCTCGAGGATGTGCATCGACCCGCTGACGCTCGACGCCGCCCCCCAGAAGGTCAGCGTCGGCTCGTCGGTCGGCGGGAAGTCGCGGATTTGTTCGTTGTGGCTTTTCATGTCCGCATTCTATCGGGACTGGCCGCGCCGGCGGTAGCCCGCTTCCGCGCCGGGGGGGATTCGCTAGAACTCCCGTGTTCCCCCGCCGCCCCCGCACCGCGCCGCCCCGAGCCGCCATGTCACCCTTCGCCTTCGCCACGCTCTACCACGTCGAGGGCGGCCGCACCGTCTACCACGCCATGCCGGTCATGATCGGCGCGATCCTGGTCCTCGCCGTCGCGTACCGCTACTACTCCGCGTTCTTGGCCGCCAAGGTCGCGGCGCTCGACGACGCCCGTGTCACGCCGGCGGTGCGGCTCGACGACGGCCAGAACTACCACCCGACGAACCGCTGGGTGCTCTTCGGCCACCACTTCGCCGCGATCAGCGGGGCGGGGCCGCTGATCGGCCCGGTGCTGGCCCTGCAATACGGCTACCTGCCGGGGCTGATCTGGCTGCTCGTCGGCGTCTGCCTCGCCGGGGCCGTTCAGGACATGCTCGTGCTGACGGTGTCGGTCCGCAGCGACGGCAAGTCGCTCGGCGAGATCGCCCGCCGCGAACTCGGCCGGCCGGCGAGTGTCGTGGCGTCCCTGGCGATTCTGTTCATCGTCGTGATCGCTCTCGCCGGGCTGGGCATGGTTGTTGTTACCGCCCTGGGCGGCGAGCTGGCCAAGCTGCCCCCCGGCATGACCGTCACCGTGCCCGCGTCTGGCGGCGTGACGACGACCGCGACCGACGCCGGGACGCTCACCCACCTGCCGCCGAAGTGCGTCGTCCACTACGCCCCCGGCGAGGCCGGCATCCCGCGGCCGGAGGCGTTCACCGTGCGCTCGCCGCGGCCGCCTGAAGTCGTACCCGTCGGTGACGGGGCCGAGTCGGTCGTTTTGCCGGCGGGCAGCGTGCAGGTGATCCCCGGCTCGTCGTGGGGGACGTTCACCATCGCCGCGACGATCCCGATCGCGATGCTCGTGGGCCTGTGGATGCACAAAATTCGGCCCGGCCGTGTCGTCGAGGCGTCGATCGGCGGCGGGGCGCTGGTGCTCACGGCGGTCGTCGCCGGCCATTGGGTGCCCGGCTCCGCCCTGGAGCCGTTCTTCGCCCTGTCCCGTGAGCAAACCGTACTCGCCCTGGCGGTGTACGGTTTCGTCGCCGCGGTGCTGCCGGTCTGGCTACTGCTGGGGCCGCGAGATTACCTGTCGAGCTTCCTCAAGATCGGCACCATCGGCTTCCTCATCGTCGGCGTCTGTATCGCCAACCCGCCGTTGCAGGCCCCGCAGCTCAACGAGGCGTTCATCAACGGCGGGCCGACGTTCAAGGGCAACATCTTCCCGTTCGTGTTCATCTGCGTCATGTGCGGCTCCGTGAGCGGCTTCCACGCCCTGGTCAGCAGCGGCACCACGCCCAAGATGGTCGGCCGCGAGAGTCACATCCGCACCATCGGCTACGGGGCGATGCTCGTCGAGTGCCTCGTCGCCGTGACGGCGTTGATCGCCGCCGCCTGCCTGCCGCCGTCGCTGTACTACGACATCAACGTCCGCATCGACGAGGCGCAGGTGTACGCCGCGCAGGTGCGGCAGATTGACGCCGACTACGGGGTGCCGCCCCCGGAGGCAAGTGACCCGCTGCACGCCGTCGGCCGCGGGCCGCACGCCGACCTCGCCACCATCGAGGAGAAGGTCGGCGGCGAGTCGCTGCGGGGCCGCACCGGCGGGGCGGTCACCCTGGCCGTCGGCATGTCGGTGGTGCTGGAGCAGGCCTTCGAGGAGGTCGGCATCCGCGGCGGGGCACTGCTGAAATACTGGTACCACTTCGCCATCATGTTCGAGGCGCTGTTCATCCTCACCACGATCGACGCCGGCACGCGCATCGGCCGCTTCCTGCTGCAAGAGACGCTGGGCCGCGTCTACGCCCCGTTCGCCCGGCCCGACTGGCTGCCGGGGTCACTGCTCGCGGCGGGGTTCATCACCGGCAGCTGGGCCTGGCTGATCCACACCGGCAACATCGGCACGATCTGGAGCATGTTCGGCGTGGCCAACCAACTCCTCGCCGCGTTGGCCCTGGCCCTGGTCACGACCTGGCTGGTCAACACCGGCAAGGCGCGGTACGCCCTGCTCACGCTGCTGCCGATGCTCTGGGTGTTGACGACGACGCTGACGGCCGGGACGCAACTGCTTCTGTACCGCTTCCCGGCGGAGGTCGACGCGGGGAAGGTGTCGAGTGGCCGGCTCGGCTTCGCGCTGACGGCGTTCGTCATGCTCTCGACGATGTCGGTCGTGGTCTGGGCGGCGGTGCGCTGGGTCGGCGTCGTCGGCGGGCTGGTGCCGATTCGCCGCGAGTGCCTGACTCACACGCGGGAGGAATTCCCGCCGGGCCAATTGGGGTAGGTCGTGAAGGCTCCGCAAGGCCGTTTGGGGGTTTGGGGTGCAGATTGCGGATCAAAAGGCCGATCTGAAGGAGAATCCGATTGCCCTCCGGAGTAGAAATCGGGTAGATTCTGTCCTTCCTCTGGGAAACTGGCCTAGAATACACCTTTGCCGGGAGACGTTCATCTGCTAAGGCAGTGGGAGCGAATCGGACGAGACTCGCTGACCTGTCGAGTGACGAGACTGGTGATTGTGACTGCGAAGAGACGGCGTGCTGAAGTTGCGAACCCACTTTGCGCCTGAAGTCTCTGTTGGTAACGGCGACGAACCTCGCGGACCCCGACTCGGCTCCTGATATGGGCCGCCGGTCGGGTATCCCCCGGATCGTTGCCCGAAGCCTTTCGCCCCGAACCCGACGACCGGAACCGTCGGGCCTCGGGCTACTCGACAGAATTGCCGTGACGCGCCCCGCCGCGGGGCTGGCACGCGAGGCCGCTCGCACCGGGCTGATCGCACCTCGCGTGCCAGCCCCGCGGCCCCGTCGGCGTGCCGCCTGTCGTGATCCCGTCGCTCCCTTCGGGGCAACGGGGGGACCGGAACTGGATCGGAATCATTGGCTGGCCTCCTTGGGCCAGGGACTGGGACACGCGACGATGAGCCGGACTACACAAACTCGCCAGGCCCCCGCGGGCGTGGACCCGAAGGACCGTCGGCCGACGAACAAGGTGGCCCCGACGCGCCCCGAGGACGAGGCCGACCCCGAGGACGACGAGGACGACGACGGCGACGACCTGCCGATCGACCCGCTCGCCCACGTCGCCGGCCCCACGGCCGACGACCTGCCCGCCGAGGAGGCCCCGACCCCGCAGGAGGACTACTCCGGCGGCCCCGACGACGCCCTGGGGCTGTACCTCCGCCAGATGGGCCAGATCAAGCTCCTGAAGGGGCCGGAGGAGAAGGCCCTCGCGGAGTCGTTGGAGCGCAACCGCATGCGATTCCGCCGCTCGTCGCTGTTCTGCGCCTACGTCGTGGCCCGCGCCACGACGACTCTCGAAAAGGTTCGCGACGGCCTGGCCGCGATCGACCCGCTCATCGACGTCTACTCGACCGAGGAGATGAAGCTGAGCCGGGCCGAGATCATCAGCCGGATGCCGCACAACCTGCAACTGATCCGCAAGTTGTTGCGCGAGGACGCCGCCGCCTTCGCCCACGGCCTCGACACCGACAACCCTGCCGAGGCCCGCGAGTGGCGGGTGGCGCGCTACCGCCGACTGCACAAGGTCGAGCGGCTCATCGAGCAACTCTCGCCCCGCACCGAGCACCTCGAGCGCTGGACGGACGAACTGGCCGGGATGGCCGGCGAGATGAAGCAGCTCGTGCGCAAGTCGAAGACGGCCAAGTGCGTCAGCGAGCAGGCCCGCTGCGACCAGGAGTTGCGTGAGGCCCAGGAGAAGGTCCACCTCACGCCGGGCGAGTTGGCCGACGCGGTGAAAGTCTTGCGGAAACGCCGCAAGGCGTACCAAAAGGTCCGCAGCGAGCTGGCCGAAGCGAATCTTCGGCTTGTGGTGAGTATCGCGAAGAACTATCGTAACCGGGGGTTGCCGTTCGCGGACTTGATCCAAGAGGGCAACCGGGGCTTGATGCGGGCGGTGGACAAGTACGAACACCGCCGCGGCTTCAAGTTCGGCACCTACGCGACCTGGTGGATTCGGCAAGGCGTCCAACGGGCCCGTGCGGACCACGCCCGGACCGTGCGGGTGCCGTGCCACCAGATTGGCCTGATCGCCAAGATGGAGCGGAAGAAGAGTGAGTTGACGGCCGCCACCGGCCAGGAGCCGACGAGCGAAGAACTGGCGTTCGCCCTCGGCGTGAAAACGGAAGAGACGAAGTCGCTGCGGGCGATCGGCAAGCAACCGATCAGCCTGCACGAACCGATCGGCGGCGACGGGGAGCGCGCGATCGAGGACTTCCTCTCGGACGGCCACGTGCCGAACCCCGGCGAGAACGTCGATGCGAGGTTGCTCCGGGAGCGGATCAACGAAGTGCTGCGGAGCCTAGCCCCCCGCGAACGCGAAGTCATCGAACTTCGCTTCGGGTTGCGCGACGGCACCCCACGGACGCTCGACGAGGTCGCCAAGCAGTACGGCATTACCCGCGAACGCATTCGTCAAATCGAGGCCCGCGGGATTCTCAAGTTGCGGCAACCCACCCGGGCGGTGAGGCTGGAAGGCTTCGCCGACGTGATTGAACCGCCGCAGCCGAGTTAGTGCCGTGCGAAACCGAACGGGCGGGGCGAAAGCCTCGCCCGCTTGCGTTTAACCCGGAATGATGTGCTATTACACTGGCATCGGTCTTCCCAAGCGGTGCCACGCCCCATGCCCATCTCGGTATATGTCATCG
>JANXTD010000463.1 GCA_025352585.1 Fimbriiglobus sp. | reverse complement strand
CCAGGGCGCTCGAGGCGGCCGGGGCCAAGACGACCGGCGATTACGGCGTCACCGGCGACGACGGCGACTACGTCTGGGGGACGCTGGTCGAGAAGCCGGCCGACGCGAGGCCGGGGGACGTGATCCAGTACCGCGACGCCGTGTTCGTGACCAAGACGACGACGAAGTTGCCCGGCGGCGGCACTCAGACGCGCACCGCGACGCAGACGACGGCGCACCACACGTCGGTCGTCGCGGCGAACCTGGGCGGCGGCAAGTTGAGGGTGTACGAGCAGAACGTCGGCCCGGCCGACGCGGCCGACGCCGCGCGCAAGGTCGTGCAGGAGAACGCGATCGACCTGGGCGACAAGACCGAGGGCAAAGTGTGGGTCTACCGCCCGGTCAAGAAGTGAACCCCGCTTGCCGTTTTCCTACATCAGCCCCACAACGAGGACGCATCATGCCAGTGATCGAACCGGACACGCGGAGTGAGGCGAGGAAGGCTTTGGACGAGCAGATCGCCTCGGAGCCGCGCCTGCCAACCCCGCCGCTGCTGCCGGGGACCGTCCTCCGGCCGTTCGAGGAGGTGATGCGGGAGCGTCGCCGGCCGGTCGCGGCGATGGGGGTCGTCGAGAACGGCGTGATCCGGCTGCTCGACCCGGACGTGCGCTTCCCCGAACACGCCAGCGTCATCGTCGTGGCCGCCGGGGCCAGGTGAGTCGCCACGGGGGCAGCGGTCATGGGCGACGAGGAGCGGGCGTACCCCTACCGGCTGAAGTGGGTCTTCATCCTTGCCGGCGTCCCCGGCTTCGCCGGCGGGGCCGTCGCCGTGGGGCGTGAGGCACTTCGGAACGAAAGCGGGCTAGTCATCATCGGCGGCATCAAAATGGGGCCGTGGTTCGTGACGGGAATCCTCGGGGCGTTTTGCGCGCTCTGCCTCGCGGGCCTGGCGCTGTGCGTGGGCGGGCTTCCTGCGGCTGGCGTACGACCGGCGGGTCGCCTTCGGCCCCGCGGGCGTCGTCGTCCCGGCGTCGCGCTGGTCTCCCGACGAGGTCGACATCGCCTACCGCGACATCAGCGGCTACTCGGTGGCCCGAGTCAACAGCAACCTGTTCCTGCACATCACCCACCCCGGCGGCACGCACACCGTGATGGCGGCGATGCTGCGCTCGGGGGCGTCGTTCGACGAGGTCTGCGAACTGCTGGCGGCCAAAGTCCGCGCGGCGAAGGCGTCGGCCGTACAGTAACCCCCCGCCGCCCGCCCCGAACCCCCTCGGCAACACTCCCCATGACCCTTCGCCTCCTCACGCTCGCCCTCGCAGCCCTGGCGGCGGCCCCGCTCCACGCCGGCGTCGGCGACCCGCAGTTGCGGACCGACCACCCGTGGTACCCCGGCGAACTCGCCTGTTCGACCTTCGCGCGGCTCTTCGAGACGCAGGCCGACGTCTACGAGCGCGTCGTCGGCAGGCGGCCGGCCAGCGACGAGGACAAGGCGCTCGCGTCGTGGCTGTGGCGCAACACGCACTACTGGCACGGCACCGAGGGGGCCGAGGACCTCTGGGGCCAGGGCTTCGGCCAGGGCGGCGACTGCCGCACCCGCGACTACTGGACCGGCCTCTTCGCCCACGGCTACGGACTCTGCGGCACCACCCACTCGCAGTGGGGCGCGGAGATGGAGGCGCTGCTCGGCCACGGCCGCGGCCGGGGCGTCGGCGTCGCCGGGCACAACTCGTTCGAGGTGCTGCTCGAAGGTGGCGAGTACGGCAAGGGCCAGTGGGCGGCGCTCGACCACGACCTTTCGACGGTCGTCTTCAGCCCCGACGGCAAGAAGCTGCTGTCGCTGGCCGCGATCCAGAAGGACTGGAAGCGGCTGGTGGACCGCAAGTTCGCGCCCGAGCGGCAGCGCGGCTGGCTGGTCTGCGGCCTGCACCCGTCCGACGCCGGCTCCTACGCCCGCTACACGACCGCCGAGTACCTGCCCGGCTACGCCGGCCCGCCGCCGACGGTCCACCTGCGCCGCGGCGAGAAACTGCGCCGCTACCTGGAGCCGGGCCTGGCCGACGGCAAGACGCTCGTCTTCTGGGGCCGCAACGACGCCGAGGCCGCCGTCACCGGGCCGTCGCGCGCCGAGACGTGGGTGAACCAGCCCGACGCCATGCGCGGCTCGAAAACCGGGGCCGGGGGGACGGCGGGCCGGGCACGCTTCGCCAACGCCGTGTTCACCTACGCCCCCGACTTCCGCACGGGCGACTATAAGGAGGGCGTCGTCGAGGAGTCGCCCGACGCCGTCACCTTCGAGTTCGCCTCGCCGTACATCGTCGGCGCGACGCCGCCCAACGCCAAGCCGTTCGGCGTCTACGACGCCGGCGGCCGCAACGGGCTGGTGCTCAAGAGTAAAGTCAACTGCGCCGTGTCGGTGTCGGTGGACCGCGGGGCGACCTGGCAGGCCGGCGGCGAGCTGGCCGACGGCCTCGACCTCACCGACCTCGTCAAGGGCCGCCGGCAGTACTTCCTCAAGCTGCACGCCGGGGCCAAGGCGCTGGCCGACTCGGGCCTGACCGTGACGACGGTTTGCCAGGCGAGCGCGGCGACGATGCCGCGGCTCAAGGACGGCGGCACGGTCGTCGAGTTCGAGGCCGGCGGCCGGGCCGTCGTCTCGGCGGGGCCGAACCTGCCGCAGGCGAACGCCCACGTCGTCGCCGGCGCGTTCGGCACCCCGGCCGTGACGCTCGAACTCAAGACGCCCCGCCGCGAGCCGGCGCTGGCGGTCTACGCGGCGGCCCACGTCCTGTCGCGCAGCCCGCCGCGGCCGCAGGTGAAGTACCAGATCGACGCGTCACTCGACGGCGGCAAGACCTGGAAGCCGGTTGTCAAGGACTGGTCGATCCCGCGCCGCGGCGAGGAGCCGCCCGACTTCTGGTCGCAGAGCCTCTGCTGGGGCAGCCTCGACCTGACGGGTGCCCCGACATCGGTGCAGGTGCGCTTCCGCAACGACGGCGGCCATGCGTATGCCCGCGGCGAGGCGCACCTGGCGTACGCGGTGAAGCCCCTTGACCCGACGGCGGCCTTGATCTCGTACACGGACGACACCGGCCCGCACACGGCCGGCCACGTCTACGGGCCGGGGCCGGCGCGGGCGTCCTGGGACATCCCGACGGGCAAGAATGTCCGCACCCACTGGGTCGAGCTGTCGCCGGCCTACCCGCGGTAGGCCGCCGCGTGAGGGCACCGGCCGGCGAGCGGGGGACGAAA
>JANXTD010000425.1 GCA_025352585.1 Fimbriiglobus sp. | reverse complement strand
GGGCATCGCTGACGCGGTCCACGTCACCGGCGACTTCGGCCGGCTGCCGATCCTTGCCGACGCGCTCGAGGAGGCCGGCGTCACCGACGAGGCGTTGCTGGCCCACTGCCGCGACGGCGGGCCGCACCTGCGCGGCTGCTGGGCGCTCGACGTGGTCCGTGGCCGGGCGTGAGTCGTGGCGGTTAGAACAATTCGTACATGTGTTCGCCGCCGTGGGCCGGGTTGCCGGTCAGGGTGTGGCTCCGCATGTCGATCGTGAAGTCGAGGTGTTCCAGCGGGATTTGGCCGATCAGCACCGGCACCGTGTCCGGCACCTCCAACACGTCCATGCTGCACGAGCGGCCCATGACCGTAAGCCGCACGGCGTCGTACAGGGTCGCCTCGCCGACGCCGGCACTCGACGTGACCCGCTTGCGACTCACGGGCAGCAAGCCGAGTTCGCGGATTAGCCGCGTCGGCATCGACAAGAGCGTCGCGCCACTATCGACGAGCGCGTCGGCGACGACAACCCGACGAGCCTGCTCGACGCCGAGGACACCCAGGCGAACGGCGTACACGTCCGCAAGGTTCTCGACGGTGATCTCGACAATCACTCGGCCCATGATGTCCACGGCATGCCTTCCTGGGTTTCTGACTCCGTCGTGATTATTGTATCACGGGTGGCGGTTAGAACTCCGAGGCGATGCCGACGCCGGTCCACTTCTCGCGGTCGTAGACGAACTGGCCGAACGGCGAGCGGCCCTGGTAATACTCCACGAAGACCCGCAGGTTCGCCAGCCGCTGGTACGGGTTGCGGAACAGCAGGCCGGCCTGCACGAGGCCGTCGGGGTTGTACTGCAACTCGCCGCGCGAAGTCACGTGCGCGGCGAGGTACGGCGTGCCGCTGAAGCCGGTCGGGTAGGGGCAGACGTACTGGAAGCCGCCCTCGAAGCGGCCCCGCTTGGGGTCGCCGAAGAGGCTCTGCCGGAAGGCGTACGACGCCTGGCCGTAGATTCGCAGCGAGTCGAAGTCCTGCGACAGGCCCAGCACGATTTCGTCCTTGGCGTAGCGGATCGGCAGGCGGTCGGTGCTGCGCTGGAAGGTGTCGCCGAAGTGGCTGCTGGTGTGCTCGTAGGAGAGCTTGCCGCGCAGGTTGCCGCGCTGGAAGGTCAGCGGGATGCCGTAGCGGTAGTCCTCGGCGATGAGGTCGTTGGGCGAGAGCCGCGACATCACCACGGCGAAGGCGTCGAGTTGCACGGCGAGGTCGCGGCCGGGGGTATCGACGCGTAGCAAACCGAGTGTGCCGCCGATGCTGCCGTCGAAGGTCTTGTTCCCGGCAGGGTTGGAGAAGTTGGTGCCGAGCGCCTGGAAGCGCGGGGCGCGCTTCTCGCCGTAGGGGCTTTCCCAGAGCAGCGTCTGCGGGAAGCCGGTGATGCGGTAGTCGTTCCACGTACACACCCGGAACATCCGCCGGGCGTTGACTTCGCGGTTGAAGTTGTCTTCCAAACTCCCCGGCAATGGCGTCAAGCCCTCGGCGTCGAGCACCGCCTCGTCGGCGTAGGGCCGGTACCCGGCAAGGGCCGACGGCGGGGTTTCCAGCAGCGGCGTCGCGGCCGGGAGTGGGGCGGCTTCGGGAGGGTAGCCCAACGGGCGGGGACTGACGGTGTTGGGCCAGCCGTGCGAGCCGGGGCCGGTCGATTGCGGCTCCGGCGCGGTCGTCGTGATCGGCCGGCCGAAGAAGGTCGGGCCGGGGTTGGGCACCTGCGCCACGGCCCCCGCCGCGACGCCGAGGGTGACCGCCGCGGGGCTGAGCCAACGTAACCACCGTCGCGCCATGACACCGCCTCCAGGCCCGCGAGCGCGTGAGTCCAAAGACCCAGCGCCCCAGTGGAAGTGGTATCGGCCGCCGGCACAACCCGCCTATACGGATTCCCCCGCAAATCTTACCCAAAGCTCGAGAGTGCAGAGGTCAGAGGTCAGAGTGCAGAATGAAGAGCCGGTTTTCACTCTGCACTCTGACCTCTGCACTCTTTTGGTCAGGGTATCCAGTTGTCCTGGGGCGTGACGCTGGCACAGAACTCCGCCAGCAGCTTCGCGGCGTTGCTCAGGTCGTCGAGGTGGACGACCTCCACCGGCGAGTGCATGTAGCGGTTCGGGATGCCCACGATCCCCACGGCGACGCCCTGCCGGCTGATCTGCATGGCGTTGCCGTCGGTGCCGGTCGCGCGGGGGGTGCCGCGGACTTGCACGGGGATGTTGTGCTGCGTCGCGATTGCTTCGAGGCGGTCGAAGACGCGGGGGTTGATGTTGGGGCCGCGGAACAGCACCGGGCCGCCGCCGCACTTGGTCTCGCCGCCGAGCTTCTTGTCGCTCGACGGGGTGTCGGTCGCGTGGCACACGTCCACCGCGATGCCGACGGCCGGGTTGACGGCGTAAGTCGACGTGGTCGCCCCGCGCAGGCCGATCTCCTCGGCGACCGTCGAGACGGCGTACACGGCGGCGTTCAGCGGCCGGTCTTGCAGCAACCGCAGGGCTTCGTAGCAGACCCACAGCCCCGTCTTGTCGTCCATCGCCGGCGACGCGGCCAGGCCGTTGCGCAGCTCGCGGTAGCCCAGCTCGAAGGTCACGCAGTCGCCGTGGCGGACGAGTTGCAGCGCCTCGTCGGCCGTGCGGCAGCCGATGTCAACCCACACGTCGGTGAAGCCCGGCACCTTCGTCCGCTCCTCGGGCGTAAGCAGGTGGATCGCCTTGCGCGACACGACCCCGCGCACCGGCCCCGTGCGGCCCCACACGGTCAGGTGCTGGCCCAACAAGATTTGCATGTCCCAACCGCCGATCGGCTGGACGTACAAAAATCCCTCGGCGTCGATGTGCTGGACCATCAGCCCGATCTGGTCGCAGTGCCCGGCCAGCATCACCCGCGGCGAGGACGTCTCCGGGTGGCCGCCGGGGAAGCGCGCGGCGAAGACGTTGCCGTGGGTGTCGGTGGTGACCTCGTGGGCGAAAGCGCGGGCGTGGTCGCGCACGACACCCTGGATCGCCTGCTCGAACCCCGACGGGCTGGGCGTGGCGAGGAGTTTCAACAAGAAGTCGTGCGGCGTCATGGTGGGCATCATAGGCGGGGACCAGAAGAGTGCAGAAGGCATAGTGCAGAGTGCAGAATGGTAGCAGACCGGCGGAGCGATCGGGTTCCGCATTTTGCGTTTTGCACTCTGCACTCTGCACTCCGGTTGGCAAGTCCTATCATCTCCGCAACGGTCCCCCGTCGTGAAAGGTCTCCCCGCTATGCGACACGTCCTATCGGCGCTCGTCCAGAACCAGCCCGGTGTGCTCGCGCACATCTCAGGCATGCTCGCGTCCCGCAACTTCAAC
>JANXTD010000416.1 GCA_025352585.1 Fimbriiglobus sp. | reverse complement strand
GCTCGACGAGGCCCAGCGCATCAAGAATAAGGACTCGCGCACCGCAGAAGTCGTGTGCAGCATCCGCCGCGGCCGCAGTTGGGCGCTGACCGGGACGCCGATCGAGAACAGCGTCGACGACCTCATCAACATCTTCGCCTTCGTCGATCCGGGCCGCGTGCCGTCGGACACGCCGACGAAACGGCTGGCGGCGTTGACGTGTGACAGTATCTTGCGACGCACCAAGGACCAGGTGCAGACCGAGATGCCGGCCAAGATGGTCAAAGACCTCGAACTCGAACTGACCCCGGCCCAACGCCTCGCCTACGACCGTGCCGAGAACGACGGCATCGTCCACCTGAACGAGTTGGGTCAGACGATCACGGTGCAGCATGTGTTTCAACTGGTGATGCGTCTTAAACAAATCTGTAACTTCGACCCGCTGACCGGCGAGAGTGCCAAGCTCGAACAGCTCGTCACCGACATGGACGAAGTCGCCGCGAACGGCCGCAAGGCGATCATCTTCAGCCAGTGGGTCGAGCCGCTCGAAGTGATCGCGAAAGCCCTCGGCAAGCACAACCCGCTCTTGTATCACGGCCGCGTGCCGCAGAAGGACCGCACGCCGATCCTCGACCGCTTCAAGGCCGACCCCGACGCCCACGTCATCCTGATGACCTACGGCACCGGCAGTGTCGGCCTGAACCTACAGTTCACCAACTACGTCTTCCTGTTCGACCGCTGGTGGAACCCCGCCGTCGAGGACCAGGCGATCAACCGCGCCCACCGCATCGGCCAGCAGAACCCCGTGACCGTGACGCGATTCTTGTGCGAGAGCACCATCGAGCAGCGCATCGCCGGCGTGCTCGAAGCGAAGCGCAAAGTCTTCAACGACCTGATCGCAAGCGCCGAGAAGCCGGCCGCGATGCTGACCGAGGACGAGATCTTCGGCCTGTTCGACCTCAAGTCGCGGCCGAAGCGGGGGTAGTATCAGCGACGACGACAGTGGCGCTTCCAACTTCGGCCCTGAGCGGTTAGAGTGGAGTCAACCCTGGAGAGTAATCATGGCCCACCCCGCGACCGAAATTGCCGTCGAGGAATTGAGCGTCGAGGAGCGGCTGACCCTTCTTGGACGGTTGCGAGATAGCTTGCGTGATGCCGGCCCGCCGCCGGTGCCGGCGTGGCACCTCGACATCATCCGTCAGCGGATCGCGGCGGCCGACGCCAACCCTGGGGCGTCGATCCCCTTTGAAGAACTCTGCCGCGAACTTCTCGCGGAGGAGCCGTGAAATTGCCGCTGGTCGCCTCGCCCGCCGCCCGCGACGACATCAAACAAGGCAAGCGTTACTTTGCTGGCAAACGTCCCGAACTCGGCCGAGAGTTCGTCGGCGAAGTGATCATCACGATGACCAAGATCGGGGAAATGCCCTTCGCGTTTGGCGTCGTCAGCGATGGCGTGAGGGCGTTGGAGACGCGGCGGTTCGGGTACGTAGTCTACTACCGAACCGACGGCGACGTTCCTGAAGTTCTCGCCGTCTTGCATGGAAGCCAGTCGGCCGAAGTCTGGCAAGCACGCCTCTAAGTTTTCCGCCTCTGGGCTACTTCTTGTCCTTCGCCTCGGGCAGGTTGTCGGACGGTTCGGGCGGCTCCTTGCCGTACTTGGCCTTGTAGATCGCCGCGTTCTTCACCCGCAGTTCCGGGTTGCAGATGAAGCACTGCGACTTCGCGCGGTCGGTGTGCTTGGGGCAAATCTCGTCCGGCTTCAGCTTCTTGTACACCTTGTCTTGGCAGACACTGCACTCGTCCTCGACGACGCCGTGGTCGTCGCACCACCAGCCGTGGCCGCCGGACTCCTTGACGACCTCCTTGGCCTTCGCGTCAACGGCCGGCTTCTCGGCGACCTTCTCGGCACAGCCGACCAACGCCAACAGCCCCGCGAACAGGGCCACGTTCCGCATCAACTTCTTCATCGCAAACCTCCTGGAAAAGAACACCCGTTAACGCCGCGTCGGCAGGCGGAAGACCACGAACAGCACGCGCAGCACCAGCAGCGACATCACCATCGCCGACAGGACGCCGCCAATCACGACCGTGGCGAGCGGCCGCTGTACTTCGGCCCCCATGCCGGTCGAGAACGCCATCGGCACGAAGCCGAGGCACGCCACCAGCGTCGTCATCAGCACCGGCCGCAGGCGGGTGATCGCCGCTTCTTCGACCGCTTGCTCCAGCGTCCGGCCGCGCTTCTGGAGTTGCCGGACGTAGCTCACCAGAATCATGTCGTCGAGGACGGCGACGCCCGACAGGGCGATGAAGCCGACGCCGGCCGAGATCGAGAACGGCATTTCGCGTAGCCACAGCGCGAAGATGCCGCCGACCCAGGCGAACGGCACCCCGGAGAAGACCCGCAGCGAGTCGAGGACCGTGCCGTAGGTCGCGTACAGCAGCAGGAAAATCAGCCCCAGGGCGACGGGGACGACGATCATCAGCCGGGTGCGGGCGCGTTCGAGTTGCTCGAACTGCCCGCCGTAGGTGACGCGGTAGCGGCCCGTCGGGAGCGTCACCTCGGCCTTCACCTTCTGCTGGACTTCGGCGACGAAACTGCCCAGGTCGCGGCCGCGGACGTTGCAGGTCACGACGATGCGCCGCTGGCCCCACTCGCGCGTGATCGTGGACGGGCCTTCGGTCAGCGTGATCTCGGCGACGCGCGACAGCGGCACGCGCTCGCCGGTCGCCGTCGGCAGGGCGATGGCCCCGACCGCCTCGGGGCTGCCGCGCCACTCGTCGGGTAGGCGGACGACCAGCGGGAAGCGGAACGGCCCATCGACGACCTCGCCCATCGGCTTCGACCCGATGCTCTCGACGAGGTCGAGCACCGCGCGGGCCGGGATGCCGTAGCGGGCGAGTTGGTCTTGCTTGACCTTCACCTGCAACACCGGCTGCCCGGTGACCTGCTCGACCGCCAGGTCGGCGACGCCGGGGACGCGCTTCATCGCCGCCTCGATCTCGGCCCCCTTCGCCTTGAGCACGTCGAGGTCGTCGCCGTACAGCTTCACCGCGAGGTCCGACCGGGTGCCGGCGACCATCTCGTTGATGCGCATCTCGATCGGCTGCGAGAAGGCGAACTTCAGCCCCTGGATCGTCCGCAGTTCCTTCTCGATGCGCAGGGTCAACTCGTCCTGCGTCTTCGCCTGGGTCCACTGCGTGCGGGGCTTGAGGCTCAGGAAGATGTCGGTCAACTCGACGCCCATCGGGTCGGTCGCCACCTCGGCGGTGCCGGCGCGGCTCCAGACGTGGGCGACCTCGTCGGGGAAGGCGGCGAGCAGCGCCCTTTCGACCATCGTGTTGGTCTCGACCGACTCTTGCAGGCTCGTCCCGGCCAGCCGCACGGTGCCGAGCGCGATGGCCCCCTCGGAGAGTTTGGGGACAAACTCCGAGCCGAGCCGCGGCGCGACAACGCCGTACGCCACGGCCAGGACCGTCGCCCCGAACAGCAGCACGGCGAGCTTGTGGCGCATCGTCGCCTTCAACACGGGGACGTACACGGCCTTGATCAGCCGCAACAACAGTGGCTCGCGCTCCGAAATCTTGCGCGGCAACAGCAGGCTGGCGAGGGCCGGCATCAGCGTCATCGACAGGACCATCGAGCCGAGCAGCGCGAAGATCACGGTCAACGCCATCGGCCGGAACAGCTTGCCCTCGATCCCTTCAAGTGTGAGGATCGGCAGGTAGACGATCAGGATGATCAACTCGCCGAAGAGGGTCGGCTGGCGGACTTCGATCGCGGCGTCGCGGATGACCTGCCGGCGACTCTTGCCGTCGGGGTTGTGGGCGAGGTGCCGCACGCAGTTTTCGACCATCACGACCGACGAATCGACCACCATGCCGAAGTCGATCGCACCCAGCGACAGCAGACTCGCGGCGACGCCGAAGCGCAGCATCCCGCTGAAGGCGAACAGCATCGACAGCGGGATCGCCAGCGCTACGAGGAACGCGGCCCGCAAGTTACCGAGGAACACGAACAGCACGCAGACGACGAGTAGCCCGCCCTCGAACAGGTTCGCCTGGACGGTCGCGATGACGTAATCGACGAGTTCGGTGCGGTCGTACACCGGGACCACCGTGACGCCGGGCGGCAGCGTCGCCTTGACCTCGTCGAGCCGGTTTTTGAGGCCCCAGGTCACCTCGTGGGAGTTCTCGCCCATCGTCAGGAAGCCCAGCCCCAACACGACTTCGCCCTGGCCGTCGGCGGTGACGGCCCCGCGGCGGACTTCGTGCCCCACGGCGACTTCGGCCACGTCGCCGAGCAGGACCGGGACCCCGTCGGTCACCGCGAGTTGGATGGCGCGAATCTGCGGCAGCGTCGTCGTCCGGCCGACCCCGGCGACGAGGACGGTGCTGCCGCGGGTGTCGATCACCCCGCCGCCGACGTTGGCGTTGTTGTCGCGGATGGCCGCCGTCACGCGGTCGAAGGTCAGCCCGTACTTGGCCACCTTGGCGGGGTCGATGCGGACCTGATACTGCCGCTCGAACCCGCCCCACGAGTTGACCTCGGCGACCCCCTTGACGGTGCGCATTTGCGGCCTGACGATCCAGTCGTGGACGGTGCGCAACTGCGTGACGTCGTCGCCCTGGCCGGTGACGACGTAGTGGAACACCTCGCCCAGCCCGGTGCTCAGCGGCCCCATCTTCGGGCGTTCGAGTCCCTGCGGCAACTGCACCGCCGCGAGCCGCTCGGTGACGAGTTGCCGGGCGAAGTAAATGTCGGTGCCGTCGTCGAAGATCAGCACGACTTGCGACAGGCCGAACTTCGAGATCGACCGCATCGTCGTGACCTTCGGCAGCCCCGAAAGCGCCTGCTCGACGGGGTAGGTGATCTGCGCCTCGACCTCCGCCGGCCCCAGCGACGGCGCGATCGTGTTGATTTGCACCTGCACCGGGGTCGTGTCGGGGAAGGCGTCGAGGTCGAGGTAGCGCAGCGACACGCCGCCGGCGACCGCGGCGGCGACGGCCCCGAGGATCACCAGCCAGCGGTAGCGGAGCGAGAAATCGATGATCCAAGACATAGTGGACAGTGCCCAGTGGTCAGTGGTCAGAGCTAGAAACGGTGTTCGGCGTTGGTCAGGTAGTTTGTGGTGGGAGATTTAGTGAACGAATCAAGCCGTTGAGTATTCTGGAAATCTCAGTTGTCTTGGACAGGAACTCCGGCTGCGTTGTTTCGGACAGGAATTCAAGTCTGACGGCCAGGATGACTTGAGTTTCTAGTTCTTGGAGTGAACCGCGGGCGATGTGCAAGAAGTGGACGAAGTCTTTTGTGGTGGAGCGCCCTTGTCCCTCGGCGATGTTGCTGGGGACGGACACCGCGGCGCGCCTCATCTGAGAAGTGAGGCCGTACGCCTCAGACTTCGGAAACGACCCCGTCAAGCGGTAAACAGTCACGACCAAGTCCATCGCCTTCTGCCAGGCAATCAGCTCACTGTAATGCCGAACTGTCATAATCACCCCCACGCCGAACACCATTTCTGACCACTGCCCACTGCCCACTGACCACTGACCACTGACCACTGACCACTGACCACTACTTCTTACTGTGGCAAGCGCAGCCCGCGCCGAGGCTGCCGCGGAGCAGTTCCGTCAGCATCAGGCCGCTGCCCTTCGTGACGATCAACTCGCCCGGCAACAGCCCGGCGACGACTTCGGTGGCCTTGTCGCCCTTGGCCCCGAGCCGCACCTTGCGGACGTGGAAGACCTTGAAATCCGACGTGAGGTAGTCCTTGTCGCGGACGAACACGACCGAGCAGCAGCCGTCGGAGTGCAGCGCCTCGTTGGGGACCGACACGACGTTCGGCTCCTCGCGCAAGATCACGCGGCCCGAGCCGTAGGTGTTGGCCACCTGCTTGCCGTCGGGGTCGGCGAAGTCGGCGCGGACTTTGACGGTGCGCGTCTTCGGGTCGGCCTGCGAGCTGCGCCAGGCGACCGTCCCGGCCAACTCGCCGCGGCCGTTGTCGGGCGTGAAGCGCACCGGCTGGCCGACGGCGACCCGGTGGGCGTCCTCGCCCTTGAGGTCGAAGGTCACCCACAGCGACCGCACGTCGACGACCTCGAACAGGATGCGGGCGACATCGACCACCTCGCCGGCGACGACCTCGCGCGACACGATCAGCCCGTCCATCGGCGCGACCAGCGGCAGCAAGTTCGTCGAAGCCGTCTTGGGGTCGATCGACGCGGCCACGCCGGCGGGGAGGCCGAGCAGTTGCAGCCGCGCCTTGAGTTGGGCGGGCGTCAGGGGCCGCACCTCCGCCTCGTCTAGCGGCAGGCCGAGGTTCGTCAACGCCTGGCAGCCGGCCCCGAGCCGGATTTCGGCCTCGCGCACGGCGGCCTCGGCCTCCCGGACCCGCGCGGCGGCGACGGCCCCGCTGGTGTCCGCGAAGCCGGCGACGGTCTGCGACTTCGCCTGGAGCGCGGCGAACGCCTGGAGCACTTCGGCCTTCGCCTTGCCGACCTCGGCCGCGTCGATCAGCGCGAGCACGTCGCCGGCCTTCACCGCCTGGCCGAGGTGCCGGAAGACGCTGCGCACCGTACCAGGCGAGCGGGCCGAGAGGTGTGCGACGCGCGTCTGGTCGTAGCCGACCTCGCCGGGGGCGGCGACGAACTCGACCGCGGGGGCCGTCCAGACCGGCTCGACAGCAACCCCCGCTTTGTCGGCGTCGGCGGCCGTGGCGTACTGGATGCGCCGCAGGTGCGTCCGGCAGTTCGGGTTGTTAGTCGGCCGGGCGGCGAAGTCGAGCGACCGCTTCGCCCGGTCGAGGTCGTCGGCCGTGACTACGGGTGTCGGTGTTACTTGGGCGAGTTCGGGATGGTGCAGTGTGCATTCGGGGACGCCGTGGAGCTTGCACCAGCCGCGGGGCTTCGCCCTCGGCATCAGCGCCGCGTCGCACTCGACGCACGCCGACTCGGGGACGTTGTGATCCGCGCACCAGTCGTCTTTCTCGGGGATCACGCCACGCAGTTGGGAAAACTTCGGCAGTTGCCAGTTGGCGTGGTGGCCCCACCAGCCGACGGCCCCGGCCCCGGCCAGGACGACGAGCGTCGGGATCGCCCCGGCAAGCAAGCCGATCGCGCGCCACAACTTGCCGCGCGGTCGCGGCGGCCGGGCGAGTCGCGTTTGCGGACCGTCCATTTCGGCGTGGTCGTCGTCGGAACGGCGCACGACATTTCCCCTTTCGGGAGCCAGCAGGGTTCGATCGCGGATTAGGGAGGCGGATCGGCAGGAGGCCGCGCGACGACACCGCCGGCGGGCAAGTCGAGACGGAAGTGCGGCGTTTAAACAACGAGGGTGCAGTGCGACAGGTAGATCGGCAACGACGACGGCCAGGTCACCGACGTGATAGGACGCGGGCGGGCGGGAGTCGTGACGTGAACGCAGAGGGGGGCGGAGAACGCGACCGGCGGCAGGGCGTCCATCGACAGAGTCACTTGGGACCACTGCGAGCGATCGACGGCGACAGCCGCCGGGCAACCGGGCAAGTGTTGGTCGGCCGGTGACGGGCAGGACGGCGGGGCAGGCTCGGCCGGAGGACAAGCTGCGTGGCGTTGGGAGCAGCAGCCCAGTTTCGGGGGCGTTGCGGCGACACCCTGGCGGGTCGGCACCCGGCCGGCGGATTTGCAGACGCAAAAGCCGGTCGGCACGAGGAGTAGACCGCAGGCGAGCAGCATCAGCAGTCGCGCGAAGATTGGCACCCATCGCCTCCAGACGCGAGCCATCGAGACACAAGCACGTTACCGAGTCTCGTCCGGCGCGTCAATCCGACGGCGTTCACTCGCGCGGCAAAGCGTGCCACTGTCGGGATCGCATCGGGGAGGTAAGATGCCGGCAACTTCGGGGAGATCGCACATGGTCAGGATCGGGATTGTCGGTTTAGGGTTCATGGGCCGCATCCACTTCCTGGGGTTGAAGCAGGTTCGCGGGGCCAAGCTCGCCGCGATTTGCAGCCGCGACCCGGCCAAGCTGCGCGGCGACTGGACGCACACCCGCGGCAACTTCGGGCCGGAGCCGGGACAGGTCGATTTGGCCGGCGTCAAGGCGTACGCCGACTACGACGCGATGTTGGCCGACCCCAACATCGACCTCATTGACGTGTGCAACCCCACCCACCTCCACCCCGCGACGGCGATTGCGGCGCTCCACGCCGGCAAGCACGTCCTCGTCGAGAAGGCGATCGCGCTGACGACCGCCGACGCTGACGCGATGCTCGCTGCGGCGGCGAAGTCGGGCAAGCTGCTGATGGTGGCCCACGTGCTGCCGTACTTCCCCGAGTTCGCCTTCGCCGCGGAGGCGGTGCGCGGTGGCCGGTACGGCAAGCTGCTCGCGGCGCACTTGACCCGCGTCATCAGCCGGCCGGAATGGTCGGCGGACATCGGCGACGCCGCCAAGACCGGCGGGCCGGCCGTCGATTTGCACGTCCACGACACGCACTTCATCGGCTTGATTGCCGGCGTGCCACACGAGGTGTTCTCGACCGGCCTCGTCGAAGGCGACGCCGTCAACTACCTGACGACACAGTACCTCTACGGCCCCGGCGGCCCGGCGGTGAGCTGTTCGAGCGGGGCCGTCGCCACGACCGGCCGGCCGTTCGCCCACGGCTACGAAATCTTCCTCGAAGGCGCGACCCTCGCGTACCACTCCGGCGGCGTGGCACTGACCGTCTTCACGCCCGACGGCAAGTCGTTCGTGCCGCAACTCGACGGCGGCGGCGACCCGATCAGCGCGTTCACCGCCGAGATTCAGGCGGCCGTCGATGGCGTCGTCGCCGGGAAGGTGCCCGACCTGTTGAGCGCGAAGCTGGCCCGCGACGCGCTGACGATGTGCCACCGCGAGTGCGAGTCGGTGAAGCTGGGGCGGCCGGTGCGAATCGATTGACCCGGTAAGCTGGAATGGTTGCAGCGGATGCGACGGTCGTGCCGATGAACGGGGGGGGGTGAGCAGGCTTGCGAACTTTCTGCCGTCGGCGGGGGCTGCGATGCGAACGAAGTCTTGGGGCGTCTTGGCGCTGTGTGTCGGGCTGACCCCGTCGGTCGGCTGCCTAAGTACCAACTACCGGGCGTACCACGAGTCGATGCACTGCACCGACCTGAACCCGTACCCGATGCCGGTGCGGTCGCAAGTCTACCTGTTCATGATGAACGGCTCGGACGTGCTCGAACTCGGCGGGATGCTCACGTTGCGGGACGAGGTCGGCAAGGCCGGCTACGCCAAGGTCTACTACACGCAGAGCGAAGACCGCAACTACTACTTGCGCGAGATGCAACGCCTGCACCGCGACGAGCCGCAAGCCCGGATGCTATTGCTCGGCTACGGCACCGCGGCGGGCAACACCCTCGAACTCGCCGCGGTGGCGTGCCGCACGGGGCTGCCGCTCGACGCGGTGATCTTCCTCGACCCCCTCGGCGTCTCGG
Source organism: Fimbriiglobus sp. (assembly GCA_025352585.1). Lineage (GTDB taxonomy): Bacteria > Planctomycetota > Planctomycetia > Gemmatales > Gemmataceae > Fimbriiglobus. Next base: position 914 of record JANXTD010000416.1, on the reverse strand, counting down.
GCAACCTCGCCGACACGCTGGCCGCGCCGACGGTGGCGATCCGGTCGCACAACTGGTTCGGCGGCAAGGAACTCGTCACGATCGACAGGCTGCAACTGCCCGGCGTCGGCCACCTGGCCGTGCCGACGAACCCGACGACGGTCAACGCCGTGGTGCAACTCATGACCGCGTCGGCGGCGAAGGTGCCGGTTGAGGACATCCGCCTGACGCTGCCGTTCTTGCCGCTGCGGAACAAGCCGGAGCGGACGCCGCGCGGCATCGACCCGGCGACGCTGAGTGAGCCGACGGGCGAGTGGGAGGGCTTCCCGGCGATGCCGGCCGCGCTGATCGTGCCGCCGGTCGCCAAGCCGCCCGCCCCGACCGGCCCCGTGCCGGCCCCGACCGCCGGGACACTGCCCCCACCGCGCCCGGTGCCGAGCTTCGAGCTGCCGAAGAAGTAACGTCCCTTCACAGCCGCCGGCGAACTGCTTCAATGACCCCATGAAAGTGAAGCAGCAGCCGGGCGACTTCCGCGTCGAGGAACTGACCGACATCGCCCCCGGCCCGACCGGGGACTTCGCGCTCTACCGGCTCGACAAGGTCGGCTGGACGACCCTTGACGCCCTCGCCGCGGTGCGCCGCCGCTGGAAGCTCGACGAGGGCCGCATCGCCTACGGGGGCTTGAAAGACCGCCACGCCGACACGACGCAATTCTTCACCGTCTACCGCGGCCCGATGCACGGCATGGAGCACGAGCGCACCAAGGTCTCGTTCCTCGGCCGCGTGACGCAGCCGTACTCGTCGCACGACATCCGCGCCAACCGCTTCACGATCGTGCTGCGGCACCTGACCGCCGAGCAAGCGACGCTCGCAGAGACGGCAAGCCGGGAAGTCGCCGCGGTTGGCGTGCCGAACTACTTCGACGACCAGCGCTT
>JANXTD010000415.1 GCA_025352585.1 Fimbriiglobus sp. | reverse complement strand
GAACGCCGGGCCTTTCGTGCTGCCGCCGTACGTCTTCTTGCCGCGCGGGTCGAAGATGCCCTTCTGCCGCTGGTCCTCGCTGTCCGTCTTGGCGTCCTTGTTCTCCAGCCGCTCGCCCTCGCCGATGCCGCCGTTGTTCGGCCCGCTCTTGCCTTTCCCTTTCCCTTTGCCCTTCCCCCCCTTGCCGTCGCCGTCGCACTCGCCGTCGCCGTCGCCGTCGCCGTCGCCCTCGCACTTCTTGCAGGCCGCCTTCTTGTCGTCCTTGAGGCGTTGCAAGTAGCTCTCGGCGTCTTCGAGGTCCTTCAGGTCGGCCTCCGTCATTTCAAGCGACTTCGCGGCCTGTTCGAGTTGCTTGGCCGCCTCCTCGTTGTCGCCCTTGTCGAGCGCGTCCTTGGCCTTTTGCAGCTTCTCGGCGAGTTCCCGGCCCGCCTCCTTCGACTGCTGGCCGTCCTCCTTGGCCTGCTTCAACTCGCGCTCGAGACTCTCGGCGTCCTGCTCGCGGCCCTCCTTCTTGGCCTGGTCGAGCATCTGTTGCAACTTCTCCTCCCGCTGCTTCGCGGCGTCGTTGCGTTGGAGTTGGTCCTTCATCTTGTCGAACTGCCTGGCGAGTTCCTGCTTCTCCTGCGGCGAGAGTTTGTCGTCCTTGAGCTTCTTCTTGAGTTGGTCGAGTTCCTCCTTCGCCTTGCCGAGGTCGCCCTTCTGCATCGCCTCGTTGAGTTTCTTGGCCGGGCCGTCCTGGAACTCCTTGTCCTTGTTCAGGCGGTCGAGTTGCTGAAGTTGCTGCTCCATCTTCTCGAGGCGGTCGCGCTTCTCCTCGTTGAACTTCTTGACCTTCTGCTCCAGCGAGGTCATCTCGGTGACCTTCTCCTTGAGCTTCTCCGGGGTCTCGCGCTTGGCGTCGGTGTCGTACTTGCGGATCAGTTCGTTGATCTGCTCCTCGAGTTCCTGCAACTCCTTCGACTTGTCGGTGCGAAGTGCCAACTCCGCCGGCTTGTTGCGCTGGGTGAACGGCACGGCCGCCTTGGGGTCGGGCGACACGTCGGCCGCCGCCTCGACCTTCTTCGCCGCCAGCTCGTCGTCGGCCGCCGCTTCGCTCAGGAAGTTCAGCGGGTAAATCGCCGCGAGCGCGATCAGCCCGCCTAACACGGGCACGGCCGCCGACGGCCACGTCAGCCGCACGGGGAAGCGTTCGCGCACCGCCAGCGGCGTGACCTTGGCCAGGGCGTCGGCGAGGACCGCGGCCCCCGCCGGGCTGGCCCGCTCGGCTTCGCTCAGGCCGACCGCCGTCGTCAGCCGCTCGCACAGCGCGAAGCGCGAATCGACTTCCAACGCCGCGCTCGTGACGCTCGGCGTGGCCCGCCGCGCCAGCCAGACGGCGAGCACCGTGGCGACGGCGACCAGCGCCCCGAGGACCGGCCAGCGGTACGCAGCGGCGTCCCCCAGCGTCGGCTCGGTGACGACCCACGCCAGCCCGGCGACTAGCGCGACCGACCAGGCGACGGGGAGCCGCGTGAGCAGCAGCTGCGCGAACAGCCGGCGGCGGGCACTGCGGACGGAGCGTTCAATCGGCGCGAGCAGCGACATCGCGGAACCCCTGGACCGGGTGAATTGGCAGGGCCATTGTAGCTTGAAGTTTCGGCCAATGCTACGGCCCGGTGAACGTCGCGTCGGTCAAGTCGCCCTGCCGGGTCGCCGCGGCGTGGCCGTCGCAATAGAGGATGTGGAAGACGCCGTCGTGCCGGCGCACCGGGTAGTGCGTCACGTCGGCGTCGAGGGCGTAGCCGCCGCCGGGCTGCTGCCACGGCCCGCGCGGCGCGGCGACCTTCGAGTTCGCGCAGCCCGGCGTGCGGCCGTGGTCCCACACCAGCGCGACGGTCGACGCGCCGTTGCCGTTGGCGAGGTGCTCGAGCCGCTTGCCGCCCGGCCCTCCGGTGGCGTAGTTCATCGCGTAACTGCACTGGAACGGCTGCCCGAACGTCGCGCTCGCCGCGTCGAGATCGACGCCGCGTGGGCACTGGAAGACCTTGACGTTCTGCTCGACGTAGGGCCACAGGGTGCCGCGCGGGAACGCGTCGTCGATCGGCTTGCAGACGGTCGAGCCGGGCCGGTTGTCGTAGGGTGCCCACCAGACTTCGCCGGGGCCGGTGTAGGTCGTCGGGCTGGTCAGCGAGTTGCAGTCAACGTCCGGCTTCTGCCCCGTGAGCGGGTCGGGCGTCAACCAGTCCGGGCAGCGGCGGTACTTCGGCAGCGCCCCGAGGGCGTCGTGGGAGTTGTGGCAGCCGACGCCGATCTGGTGCAGGTTGTTCAGGCACTGCGTCCGCGCCGCCGACGCCCGCACCTTCTGCAACGCCGGCAACAACAGGCCGATCAGGACCGCGATGATGGCGACGACGACGAGCAGTTCGATCAGCGTGAACGCGGGACGCTTCGGCATGGCGTGCCTCCGGGGTCCGGTCGGAATTTTTGCCGCGGAGACGCAGAGTCGCGGTGAAAACCCAATTCTGGTTTCGGTCTTCTCCGCGACTCTGCGTCTCCGCGGCAAAAATGTCTTCTCGACGTTGCGCGTCCAGAACCGGCCTACTGACACAGGCGGCTACCGCACCGTGACCGGGCTGTCTTCGATCAGTTGCGAGAAGCCGCTGGTGGCCACGACCGTGCCAGCCGGGAGGTCGCTCGTGACTTCGAGCCACTCGCGGTCGCGGTTGCCCAGCTTCACCTCGACCGCCTTCGCCTTGCCGTTGACCACCGTGAAGACCTTGGTCACGCCGGCGAAGGTCAGCAGCGCCGCCGGCGGGATCGTCCGGGCACTCTCGGTGCGCGTGTCGATCTGCGCCCGCGCGAAGCCGCCGGCCTTCAGCCGCCGGTCGAGGTTCGGCACCGACACCTCCGTGAGAAAGGTCCGCGTCTGGTAGTCGATGGCGGGGTTGATCCGCGTCACCAGCCCCGTGAACGCCTGGTCGGGGTACGAGTCCACCAGCAGCCGCACCGGCTGGCCGACGCGGACCTCGCCGGCGTACTGCTCCGGGACGTTGGCGCGCAACTTCAAGCCCTGGTCGATGATGAGCCGGAAGACGTTCGACACGGGGTTGCTGCGCAACATCTCGCCCTCGCTGACCATGCGAGAACTGACCGCGTACGACAGCGGCGTGAAGGCGGGGCCGACCGCGGCGGCCCACGCGCCGAACACGTCCGGCACCGGGGCGCACAGCACCGCGTCCTTCAGGCGTTGCTCGGCCGTCTCGAGTTGCGCCTGCTTCAGCCGGGCCGTGGCGAGCGTCGAGAGGGCCTGCGTCACGGCGTCGCGCTTGCCGACCTCGGCCGTCTTGGCGTCGAGTTCCGCCGCGTCGCTCTCGCGCTTCGAGATCGCGTTGGTCGCCGCCAGCCCGGCGACGCGGCGCTGCTCGACCCGCGCGTTCTCCAGCACCAGGACCGCCCGCGCCACCGCCGGCACCTCCTCGGGCTTGAACCCCGACCCGGTCGCGTCGGGCTTCGGGAGCGCCGTCAGGCCGAGCTTCGCCAACTCGCTCTCGAGTGCCCGGCGGGCGCTCTCGACTTCGAGCTGCAAATCGACGGGGTCGAGTTCGAGCACCACGTCGCCGGGGAAGACGCGGTCGCCCACGTCGCGGTGGACCTTCAACACCCGGCCATCGACCTTGGGCGACAGGGTCACCTCGTCGAAGCCGGTGAGGCTGCCGACGGCCGCGACGAAGCGCTGCACGCTGCGCGTCTGGACGACGGCGGTGGTCACCGTCACCGGCGGCGGCGCGGCGACGACCGTCGCGGCCGTCGGCTTCGGGGTGCAGCCCGGCAGCGCCAGCAGCGTCAGCAGGAGGGCGGCACACGTCGGCGGGGTCGGCTTGACCATGCGCGGGGGTTCACTTCCGTTGAGGGGGGCCGGCCTGGGCAGGCACCGAATCTTAACCGCCGGCGGCGAAACCGGCCAGACAACGCCGGGGTTTGCGGTATAATGCCAGTCCCGCCGTACAAGGACTCTTCATGCCACTCGACTGGTCCCCGCTCGTCAAACTGCTCACGCGCCGCGCGACGTTCCTCCTCATGACGCACGTCCGCCCGGACGGCGACGGCATGGGCGCGCAACTGGCCCTGGCGGATGCCCTGCGTACCCTCGGCAAGGCGGTCCGCGTCGTCATCGCCAGCCCGCTGCCCGACCGCTACCGCTTCCTTGACCCCGACCGCACGGCCATCGAGGAGTTCACGCCCGAGACCGCCGAGCACTTCCGCGGCGACGAGTGCGTGCTGATCCTCGACACCGGCACCTGGAACCAACTCGGCGACTTCGGCCCGTTCTTGAAGACCCTCGACGTGCCGAAAGTCGTCATCGACCACCACCGCACGCAAGACGACCTCGGCGGCCTCGCCTTCGTGGACGCAACCGCCGAATCGACCGGCCGGCTGGTCTACGAACTCGTGCAGGCCCTCGGCGTGCCGTTCTCGCCCGCCGCGGCCAACCACCTGTTCCTCGCGCTGGGCCACGACACCGGCTGGTTCCGCCACCCCAACGCGACCGCGCCGTCCTTCGAGATGGCCGAGCACCTCGTGCGGGCGGGGGCCAACCCGTCGCTGCTGTACGAGCAGCTTTTCGAATTCGCCTCCGTCGGCCGGCTGAAGTTGACGGGCGTCGCCCTGTCGCGGTTAACCGTCGCGTGCGGCGGCCGGGTCGCGTACACGGAAGTCCACGCCGCCGACTACGCCGCCTGCGGGGCCGTCCCCGGCGACACCGAGGACTTGATTAGCTACCCGCGCATGATCGACGGCGTCGAAGTCGCTTTGGTGTTCATCGAGCAGCCGGCCGGCGGCACCAAGGTCAGCTTCCGGGCCAAGAGCCGCGTCGACGTCTCGAAGATCGCTGAGTCGTTCGGCGGCGGCGGCCACCGCCTCGCCGCCGGTGCCCGCGACGCGCGCGACCTCCCCACCACCCGCGCGGCAGTCTTAGCGGCGGTCGAGGCGGTGTTGTAGCGCGAAACCGGGTGTCGGGTGTCGGGTATGGGGTGTCGCAGAAGTTGGCCCTCCCGCCGTCCGGACACCCCCACACACCAAACCCCAAACCCCACACCCCACACCCGATTCGAGGAGTAGACATGGCGGCGCGATTCACCCTGCGACAGTTGCCCCTGCCGGCGAAGCTCGTCGTCTCGGCCTTCCTGATCTCCGTCGGCGTCGGCTACTTCAGCGCGCTCGTGCAACTGCACATGCAGCACGGCTCGCGCGACGGCAACCCCCTGCCGACGCCGGACGACGTGGTCGAGCATTTCTCCGGGCTGAAGCGCCACGACCCCGCCGCGCCGCCGGCGGTCTCGAAGATGGAGGGGCTGATCAACGGCGACCCCGAGGGCGGCTTCTCGAAGGCCAACATGGCCATCGCCTTCTACGCCAAGTCCACCGGCTACGACAAGGAGATCAAGGCGGGGGACAAGGAGGAGGTCGATGCCAGGCGCGACGGCGAGCGCAAGGCGCTGACCGCGTGGCTCAGTTTGCCCGCGGCGAGTCGCAAGAAGGCGTTCGAGGACAACGCGCTGACCCTGCCGGCCGAGTTGCAAGGGAAGCCGATCACGGCCGAGTACCTGAAAGACGACGGCAAGACGGTCGAGGTGCAGACCCTGTTCGACGCGCGCTGCCTGAAGTGCCACGGCGAGGGCGGCAGTAACAAGCCCGAGATGCACACCTACGCCAAGCTCGAGCCGCTAACCATTCGGCCGCAACTCGACCTGGTCGATGCGGTCGGCGGGCCGTGGGTCCGCAGTACCAAGCAATCGACCCTCGAAGGCCTGACGCAATCGACCCACGCGCACCTACTGAGCTTCTCGATGCTCTTCGCGCTGACCGGGCTGACCTTCGCGTTCACGAGCTACCACGGCCTCTTCCGCGGCCTCCTCGGCCCGGTCGTGCTGGTCGCGCAACTGGCCGACATCTCGTGCTGGTGGCTGGCCCGCCTCGAGTATTACGGCCCCGCCTTCGCCCAGGCGATCCTGCTCACCGGCGGCGTCGTCGGCCTGGGGTTGGCGCTGCAAATCGTGCTGAGCCTGTTCAACATGTACGGCACCAAGGGCAAGGCGGTGCTGCTGCTGCTCGCACTGGCGGCGACGACCGCCTTCGGCACGCTGGTGGTGACGGTGATCGAGCCGACGCTGAGGGCGGAGCGGCTCAAGAAGCCGGCCGAGCCGGCGGCGAAGGCCGTCGCGGCGAAGGCCGAAGTGCCGGCGGCCCCGGCGGCCCCGGTGGCGGCCGACGGGCCGAAGATCCCGCAGGCGAAGGACTGATCCGCGGCTCCGCCGCCGGCTTCTCTTGTTAGCCCGACGCGCGAGCGAGGGTCGAAGCGGGCGAGGGCAATGTTTGGGGTCAACGGCCGTACCGTCACCGACC
>JANXTD010000686.1 GCA_025352585.1 Fimbriiglobus sp. | reverse complement strand
CTTCGGCCAGATGAACGAGCCGCCGGGTGCCCGCATGCGGGTCGCGCTGTCGGCCCTGACAATGGCCGAGTGGTTCCGCGACTCGACCGGCACGGAGACGCTGTTCTTCGTCGATAACATCTTCCGCTTCTCGCAGGCCGGTAGCGAAGTGTCCGCGCTGCTCGGCCGCATGCCGTCGGCCGTCGGTTACCAGCCGACGCTCTCGACCGAGATGGGTGAACTCCAAGAGCGGATCACCTCGACAACCAAGGGCGCGATCACGAGCGTGCAGGCGGTTTACGTCCCGGCCGACGACCCCACCGACCCGGCCCCCGCCAACACCTTCCAGCACCTCGACGCCTTCATTTACCTCGAGCGGTCGATCTCGGAGAAGGGCATCTACCCCGCGATTGACCCGCTGGCGTCGAACTCCCGGCTGCTCGACCCCGGCATCGTCGGCGTGGAGCACTTCACGGTCGCCGACCGCGTCAAGCGGGTGTTGCAACGCTACCGCGAACTGCAAGACATCATCGCCATCCTCGGCGTCGAGGAACTGAGCGAAGAGGACAAGCAGGTCGTCAGCCGCGCCCGCCGCATCGAGCGCTTTCTGTCGCAGCCGTTCTTCGTCGCGGAAGCGTTCACCGGCAAGTCCGGCAACTTCACGACGCTGGCCGACACGATCCGCAGCTTCAAGGAGCTGTGCGACGGCAAGTGGGACCACCTCCCCGAGAACGCGTTCATGTACGTCGGCACCATCGAGGAGGCCGAGGAGGCCGCGAAGAAAATGAAGTAGCCGAATCGGGTGTCGGGTATCGGGTGTCGGGTGTCGCAAACCCTCGCCGCGCCGTTCGACCACACCCGATACCCGATGACCCGACACCCGATTTGGTGAGTCACAAGCATGGCAGCGATCAAGATCAGCGTCGTCACCCCCGAGAAGGCGGTCCTCGACGCGACGGCCGACTTCGTCGTCCTGCCGATGTTCGACGGCGAGCGCGGCGTCGGCGCGGGGCACTCGGCGTTCGTCGGCCAACTCGGGCCGGGCGAATTCCGCTTCACGACCGCCGGGGTCACGAGCCGCTACTTCATCGACGGCGGCTTCGCCCAGGTGCGCACGAACACCGTCACGGTGCTGACCGCCAAGGCCGTGAAGGCCGGCGAGTTGACGGCGACGGCCGCCGAGGAGGCCCGCGCCGTTGCGGAAAAGTTGCCGGCGACTAACTCCGTCGAGCAGGCGAGCCGGCAGAAGGCGATCGCCCGCGCCTCGGCGATGGCCCGCGTCGCCGCGAAGAACTAGACGGCGTTCGTTTCCCCTTTGACACGCCGCCCGCCCCGCCGTATCCTCGTAGCACCTGCCCGGTTTCTCTTCTGCTGGTGCCGCCATGCGAACACTGCCGCCGTGCCTCGGGCCGTCGCGCCGGGACGCGCTCCGCTTCGGGGCCGTCTCCCTCGCCAGCGTTGGGGCGCTGGGCGTCCGGCCCTTCCGACTTCGCGCCGAGGCGGGCGACCCGCGCACGTCGAACCTGCCGGCCGTCATCTTTTTGTGGCTGCCCGGCGGGCCGGCGCACCAAGACACCTTCGACATGAAGCCGGACGCGCCGAGCGAGTTCCGCGGCGACTTCAAGCCGATCGACACCAACGTGCCGGGCCTGCGCATCTGCGAGCACCTGCCGGGGCTGGCCAAGGTCGCCGACAAGTTCGCGATCGTCCGCAGCATCGCGCACACCTTCGCCGACCACGGCGGCGGCCACAAGAAGTTCCTCACCGGCCGCGACCCGCTCAAGCCCGACGGCTTCGTCAACGACACGCCGATGGTCGGCTCGATGGCGGCGAAGCTCCTGGGCGACCGCACGCGCGGCCTGCCGAGTTACGTCTGCGGCGTCGATGGCGGGCGGGCCGGCATCGACACCTTCAGCTTCGGCAGCGCCTACCTCGGGCCGGGCGCGCACCCGTTCACGCTGGCCGGCGACCCGTCCGACCCGGCGTTCGAGGTCAAGAACCTTGCCCCGCTCAAAGCGACCCAGGACAGCCTGACTGAGCGCGTCGCTCTACTCGACCAGTTCAACCGGGTGCCGGTGCCGGACGCCTCGCGGGTGACCGAGGGGCTGGACGCGGCGCGCGGCCGGGCGCTCGAACTCCTCACCGGCGACCGCGCCCGCCACGCCTTCGACCTCACCAAGGAAAGCCCCGCCACCCGCGCGATGTACGGCGACCACCGCTACGGCCAGCGCTGTTTGCTGGCGCGGCGGCTCGTCGAGGCGGGGTCGCAGTGGGTGACGATGGTCCTCGAAAACGCGACGCCGCGCGGCCAGGGGGTGCCCAAAGACTGCACGTACAACTGGGACTCGCACGCCGTCAACTGCCACATCTTCACCGACACCAAGCACAAACTCGCCCACCTCGACAAGGCGGTGTCGGCGCTGATTAGTGACTTGTACGCCCGCGGCCTCGACAAGAAGGTGCTGCTCGTGGTGACCGGTGAGTTCGGCCGCACGCCGAAACTCGAGAGAT
>JANXTD010000287.1 GCA_025352585.1 Fimbriiglobus sp. | reverse complement strand
GGCGTGAACTCCGGTCGCTGCTCGACTACGCCGCCGACCTCGCCGTCGCCGCCGAGGTTCGGCCCGAGGTCGCGGCCATCGAACAGCACCGGGGGCTGCTGGCCGACCCCGACCCCGTGCCGACAATCACCGCGAAAGTGGCCGCGGCACTCCGGGGGGCGTTGAACGATGCCCGTGCCGATTTGCTGGCAGCGATGGACGACGGCGAATCCGGCCTGGAGGCGTTGCCGGAGTGGGCGAAGCTCACCCCCGAGCAGCGGTTCGCCTTGCGCGAGAAAAACCGCATCCGTGTGATTCCCGAGGTCGCTGTCGGGACTACGGAGGAGGTCCTGCAGACGTTGAGCCGCACGAAACTGAGTCAGCTTCGCGACATCACGGACGCCCTGCCGGGCCGTTTCACCGCCACAGCGACCGACCTCGCCAGGATGTTGGAGCCGGAGGCCCAGCCGGTGTCGCTGCCCGGCGGTACGATCAAGACCGAGGCCGACCTGACCGCGTGGTATGAAAATGTAAAGGCCCGCGTCCTACCGAAACTCAAAAACGGCCCGGTGATCCTTTGAAGCCGCTCTCCACCGAACTCCGCCGGCAACTCGAAGCCGTCGTCATCGCCGCCCGTTGCGGGGCCGAGGCCGCGGCGCGGTCGGCGCTCGTCAAGCAGGGCGTCGAGGCCGCCGAGCCGTTCGGCCACTTTACCCCGGTCCACAAACTGAGACGCAACCGCCTCCGGGCGAGGGGGCGAGAAGTCGGCGACGTGCGGCTCGCCGACGCGACGCAGGGCATCGACCGGCTCACCCAAGAACTCGCCTACGAATACTGGCACAGGATGCTTTTCGCCCGCTTTTTGGCGGAGAATCACCTGCTCATGCAACCGGGCGGCGTGGCTGTCAGCCTGGAAGAGTGCGAGGAACTCGCCCCGGAGGCCGAGCCGCCCGCCGCGAACGGCTTCGCCCTGGCTGCCCGGTACGCCTCGCAGATGCTGCCGCGGATCTTCCGCACCGACGACGTGCTGCTGGAGATCGAGTTCGCCACCGAACACCGGCGGCCCCTGGAGAAACTGCTGAACGACCTGCCCCGGCAGACCTTCGAGGCTGAGGACTCCTTGGGCTGGGTCTACCAGTTCTGGCAGAGCAACGAAAGGGAGCGGGTCAACAGGCTTGGCGACAAGATCGACGGGCGGACGCTGCCTGCGGTCACGCAACTCTTCACCGAACACTACATGGTGCAGTTCCTGCTGCACAACACCGTCGGGGCCTGGTACACGGCGAGCCGGGGGCGTCAGCCCTCGGAGTCCCCCGTGCCGATGGAGTACCTCCGCCTGAACGACGACGGCTTCCCGGCAGCGGGGGGGTTCGGGGGGTGGCCGAAGACGCTCGCCGAGTTCACGCTCCTCGACCCCTGCTGCGGCTCCGGGCACTTCCTGGTGGCCGCGTTCAACCTGCTCGTCCCGCTGCGGATGCACGACGACAAGCTCTCGGCCCGCGCGGCGTGCGACGCCGTACTGCGGGAGAACCTCCACGGCCTCGAACTCGACCCCCGCTGCACGCAGATCGCCGCGTTCGCGCTGGCCCTCGCGGCGTGGAAGTACCCGGACGCCGGCGGCTACCGCGAACTGCCGCCGCTGAACATCGCCTGCTCGGGGCAGGGCGTCGCGGGCAAGAAAGAGGACTGGCTCAAGCTCGCCAACGGCGACCTCACGCTCCGCAACGGCATGGAGCGGCTCTACGAACTCTTCGAGAAGGCCCCGCACCTCGGCAGCCTCATCGACCCCCGCCGCGAGGACGGCGACCTCTTCCACTCGCGTTACGCCGAGTTGGACGCCCTCCTCAAGAAGGCGCTGCAGAAGTACGGCGACGACACGGACTTGCGAAGTGTCGGCGTGGCCGCGCAAGGCATCACGGCGGCGGCGGACCTGCTCGCCCGGCGGTACACGCTCGTCGTCACCAACGTGCCGTACCTAGGCCGGGGGAAGCAGGGCGACGTGCTGAAAAAGTACATCGAGACGCACTACGCCATTGCCAAGGCGGACTTGGCGACCGCGTTCGTGATGCGCTGCCTGCAACTCTGCAGAGCGGGCGGCAGCACGGCCCTCGTCACGCCGCAGAACTGGCTCTTCCTCACCAGCTACAAGAAGCTCCGCGAGGAGTTGCTGACGCGGCGGCAGTGGAACCTCGTCGCCCGGCTGGGGCCGCGTGCGTTCGAGACGATCAGCGGCGAAGTGGTGAATGTGACGTTGCTGGCGATCAGTGCCGTGAAGCCGGCGGACGGCCACCGCATAGCCGGGCTGGACGTGGCCGAGGCGCGGACGCCCACCGACAAGGCCGAGCGGCTGGCTGACCGCGTGCTGACGCCGGTGCAGGTGGTGGAGCAAGCGGGGCAATTAAACAACCCGGACGCGAGGATAACATCAACCGAAAGAGCCAAGCATGATTTAATCGAATCATATTGCATAGCGATGCGTGGCATAGTGAATGGTGATTCAGACAAATGGATCCGTTGTTTTTGGGAGTTACAGCATCACGACAACAGGTGCTGGAAACGCTTGCAAGGAACCGTTGAAAACACAAACTTATATGGCGGACGTGAAAGAATCATCGATTGGAGCAGTGAAGGTGCTGAAATGCACAGACCTGGCACAGAGAATTTGGCATATGGCACACGTGGCATTTCGGTATCACAGTTTGGCAACCTACCAGTGACAATCTACACCGGAGAGCTTTACGACAATAACAATTGCCCAATCGTTCCTCTGGATGATAATCACTTGCCAGCATTATGGGAGTATTGCAGTTCGAATGATTTTGTGAAGCATGTACGCGCTATTGACACGAAAATGAA
>JANXTD010000230.1 GCA_025352585.1 Fimbriiglobus sp. | reverse complement strand
CCTCGACGGCACGCCGGTCAAGGTGAGCACTGGCGAGGCATACCGGCCGGTCCTGGCGAAGTGGTTGACCGCCCCGACGAACGCCGACTTCGGCCGCGCGACCGCCAACCGCACCTGGGCGCAACTCTTCGGCCGCGGCCTGGTGAACCCGACCGAGGACATGCACGAGGGCAACCCGGCGTCGCACCCCGAACTCCTCGACCTACTCGCCGGGCAACTCGCCGCGTCGAAGTTCGACCTCAAGCGGCTCACCCGCGCCCTGATGCTGACGAACGCCTACCAGCGGTCGAGCAAGCCGACGCCGAGTAACGCCGCCGACGCGACGCTGGTGAGCCACGCGACGATGAAGGTGATGATCCCGGAGCAGCTTTACGACAGCCTGCAAGTCTTGCAGAACCGCGCCGGCGGCCCGGCCGGCCCGCGCGAGAAAGGGCCGAAGACCCAGGCGGTCTTCAAGGGGGGCACCGGCACCGGCCGCGACGCCTTCGTCAGCTTCTTCCTCGCCGGGGCCGACAAGGCCAACGCCGCCGAGTACGAGGCCGGCATCCCGCAAGCCCTGCGGCTGATGAACTCGCGGCAGACGCTGGGCAACAACCCCGGAGCCGCGCGGTCCTTCGCCAAGCCGGGCGCGACCCCGGCCGAGACCCTCGACGAGATCTACCTGGCGACCCTGAGCCGCCGGCCGACGGCCGACGAGAAGGCCAAAGCCCTGGCGTACCTCAAAGACAGCGGCCCCACGGGGATGGCCGACGTGCTGTGGGCGCTGACCAACACGAGCGAGTTCGTCCTGATTCGGTAATGGAATAACACAAAACGTTTTGCCGCGGAGACGCAGAGCCGCGGAGAATACCGAAACATAAGATTCGGTTTCAAAACCGGAAAAATTGGATTTTGTTTTCTCCGCGCCTCTGCGTCTCAGCGGCAAAAATGCTTTCAACACACCCTCCGGAGTCTTTCCATGTTCCCCACGCCTTCTGACGCCACCCGGCGGGACTTCCTGCAACTGTCGGCCCTCGGCGCGGGGGTCGGCGTCTCGACGCTCGCCGCCTCGGGGTGGATGAACGTCCTCGCCGCGGAGGCTGCCAAGTCCCCGACGGCCGGCAAGGCCAAGTCGTGCATCCTGCTCTGGATGGACGGCGGGCCGTCGCACAAGGACACGTTCGACCTCAAGCCCGACAGCAAGGGCGCGGGCGACTTCAAGCCGATCGCCACCTCCGCGCCGGGCGTGCAGATCAGCGAACACCTGCCCAAACTGGCGAAGTGGATGCACACCGGCACCGTGGTGCGCGGCATGACCAGCCCCGAGGGCGCGCACCCGCGGGCCAAGTACAACCTGCACACCGGCTACCGCGAGGGCCAAGGCGGCGTGAGCTACCCCAGCGTCGGCTCGATCGTGGCGATGGAGAAGGGCAACCCCGACGCCAGCGTGCCCAACTTCGTCAGTGTCGGCAACCGCAGTTACGGCAGCGGCTTCCTCGGGCCGAAGTTCCACCCCATCATCATCAGCAGCGCCGACCGCGGCGTCGAAGACCTCAAGTCGGTCGTCCCCGAGGACAAGCAGGCCAAGCGCCTGGGCCTCCTCGACCAGATGGAGAAGGCGTTCTACCACGACTACCAGGCGGGGGCCATCGCCGACCACTCGACCGCCTACCAGCGCGCCGTCACGCTGATGAAGTCGAAGGAGGCCAAGGCGTTCGACCTGACCGCCGAGGACTCCGCGACCAAGGCCCGCTATGGCAGCGGCAACTTCGCCAGTGGTGTGCTCATGGCCCGGCGGCTCGTCGAAGTCGGCGTGCCGTTCGTCGAAGTCTTCCTGGGCGGCTGGGACACGCACCTCGACAACTTCAGCAAGGTCAAGAACCTCTCCGGCCAGGTCGATGCCGCCGTGTCGGCGCTGCTCGAAGACTTGAAGCAGCGCGGGCTGCTCGACTCGACGCTCGTCGTCTGGATGGGCGAGTTCGGCCGCACGCCCAACATCAACACCAAGGGCGACAAGCCGGGCCGCGACCACTACCCCAAGGCCTGGAGCCTCGCGATGTTCGGCGGCGGCCAGCGCGGCGGGAGCGTCGTCGGCAAGACCGACAAGGAGGGCGCGACGGTCGTCGAGCGCCCCGTCACCCCGTCCGACTTCCTGGGCACCGTCTGCGAGCTGATGGGCGTCGATCACACGAAGAAGAACGACACGCCCAACGGCCGGCCCATTGCGATCGTCGAGAAGCCCAAGCCGTTCACGAAGGACGTGGTCTGAGCGAGAAAACCGATTTCGCTATAAAGGGCACGGCCGCGTCACCCTCCGATCTGGAGACCGAAGATGCCCGTTCCCGTCGTGATTGCCACCTGGCCGTTCGGCAAG
>JANXTD010000228.1 GCA_025352585.1 Fimbriiglobus sp. | reverse complement strand
GCAGGGGGCGTGTGATGCAGGTGCCGATGCGACTGATCCCGCGGGATGAACCGGCCCGCGCCGACGCTGTTGTTATGTTCACCGACGACGCAGCCGACGTGCTGCGCGTCGCCGCGGCGATCGGCCTCGACTGGCCGGAGGTCTTCCGCGTCGCCGGCGGCTACGTCGTCGTCCCGGTGACGCCGATTACGGTGCCGGTCGCGGGGGCGATCGGCTTGCGGCGGCTGGCGGGGTCGCTGTTCGTGCCGCGCGACGCCGACTTGCGGCCGACCCTCCGCGCCGACGAGGCGCTGGCGTTGACGCGCACGCAAGGGCTGGTGCTGCTGCCGCAACTCACGGCGCTGGCGTTCGACCCGGAGTCGCCGTTGCGCGAAGCGGAGTTCGTCACGCCGCCGCCGACCCTTCGCAGCGTGTGGGGGCCGCTGCCGACGCCGCCGCGGCTGCCGCGCGAGTTGACCGTGATCCAGGCGAAGTTGCCGCAGACCCCGGCGGCGATTCTGGAGCAAGGCGAGCCGGACGGGTCGGCCCCCGTTGGGACGGACCCGGACGCCCCGGTGCCGGAGGGGGCGCGGCCGCCGGGCGCGAGCTTCTTCAAGGGCGCGGCCGCTGCGGCGCAACTCGCCGCCGGCCGGGCGCTGAGCGCCATCGGTCGCACCCTCGGCTCTAAGGGCTTGGCGGGTCTCGGGGCGAGTCTGGCGAGGTCGGCGTTAGAGGCGGTGCCGCGGCTCACCGAGACCATCCTGGGCAAGCAAGAAGGCGCGTTACGCGAAATCTTGCGGCAACTCGAACGCGGGAATATCGAGGAGGCGTTGCGTCGCGCGCCGCCGGCGTTCGCCGACCCGGACGCTCCTCAAGGCCGCGTCGATGGCGGCAGTACGCTGAGCGAGCGCAACTCGTCGTACTCGCTGGCGTCGCTGCTAGGCGGGGGCGCGGCCGGCGTCGGCTGGCTCGGCGGCGGCGACGTGTGGGGCCAACTCGCCGCGCACTACCGCAAGCTCGCCGAGGACGCCGTGCGCCGCGGGGACGTGCGCCGCGCCGCCTACATCCACGGCGTGCTGCTGCGCGACATGCGCTCGGCTGCGAACGCCCTGGCCGGCGGCGGGCTGCACCGCGACGCGGCGATCCTGTACCGCGACAAGTTGAAAGACTTGCCGCAGGCCGCACGCGAGTTCGAGAAGGCCGGCGACTACGACGAGGCGTTGCGGCTGTACCTGCACCTGAACCAGTACGAGCCGGCCGCGGAGTTGATGCGCCGCCTCGGCGACGAGGAGCGGGCCGTCGAACTCTTCCGCAAGGCGGCGGAGGCGATGGCCGGCGCGGAGCGTTACGTCCCGGCCGGCGACTTGGCCCGCGACAAGGTCGGCGATTTGAACCTGGCCGAACTCTACTATTTCGTGGGTTGGAACCACGTCGGCGCTGGCCAAATGCTATGCGCCGAGAG
The DNA here is from genome assembly GCA_025352585.1 of Fimbriiglobus sp. Lineage (GTDB taxonomy): Bacteria > Planctomycetota > Planctomycetia > Gemmatales > Gemmataceae > Fimbriiglobus. The sequence continues at coordinate 4,112 of JANXTD010000228.1, read as the reverse complement.
GATGATCGAGTTGCACGCGGCGGGTGAACGTTGGGCCGACCTGGCGACGCTCATCGACCGGGCCGAAACCCGTTTCGTCCCACCGCACACCGAGGAGGCGAGCCGCTTCTTCGAGCTGGTGCTGCGTCAAGAACCCGCGATGCCGGCCGGATTCCGCGACGACGTGCGTGACCAGGCCCGCCTCTGCCTCGCCGGGCACCTGCGCGACCAGGCCGCCGCGAAGAACGTCGTGTCGCAAGCCTTGGGCAGTCGCGCAGGCTGGTCGGCGTCGCTGGTCCGCGACGCCCACGTCGCTGTGCGGTCGGCCCTCGCCGTGCGGCCGCAGGTGGTGGCGAAGCCGGTCAACGCGATCCTGTCGCGGCTCGCGACCGGCCCCGTGACCGCCGCCGTGGCGACGCCGTCGGGGTCGGTGATCGTCGCCGGCTACCAGGGCGCAATCCAGCGCTACGTCAGCCCGACGGGCGGAGTCGAGACGGTGCAGGGCGCGGGGGCCTACAAGTCTGCGGGGGAGGGCGTCGCGATCGTCGCGCTGGCGACTGACGCGGAGGCGGAGCACGTCGTGGACATGACGCACCTGCCGGAGAGGGATTACCCCGTCAAATTGCACTCATTCTGGAAAGTGCCGGGTTTCGGATACCGGTTCGGGTACTGTGAGGGCTTCCTAGCAGACACTAAACTCCGCGACATGTACCTGGAGCCGTCTGCGGAGGCCGATGGCGACCATTACGCCTTCGTGACGGACAGTTCCCAGCGTCGTGCCTATTCCTTGCCTTCCTTGAAGCGCTTGATGACTCAGCCTTTGCCTGACTCTGGGCGTCAGATCTACTTCGTGACGCAAAACGAATCGATAATCTGGAAATGGGACTCGGGCCTCCTCCACTACTTTCATCGCGACAGGGACGTGACCCTCTGCCACACCATACCTTGGGTGCCGGGTTCGTCGCACGAGGACGCCCTCACGCAACCGTCGATCTCCTGGCTTACCCCCGAACTGGGGACGCTCGAAGTTGCCGGCGTCAACCCCGACGGCGTCGCCTGTTGGTCACGGCTCAGTTGCGAGCAACGCACGCTGACCGGCCAGCACGCCCGGCACGTTTGCGTCGAGGGCTACGCGGTCGCCTGCCTGATCGCGCCGATGCAACTCGTCGCGGTCACCGAGACTGGCCGGGTCGTTCGCCTGCGCTGGGGCGGCAACAGCTCGTTGTCCGGCAGCGAAACCGTCGCCCAAGTCGCGCACCCGAGTCGCGCCGTCTTCGCTGCGTATCAGCCGGCGGTGAGCGAAGTCGTCATCGTGTTCGCCGACGGCGTCATGGCGCGCGTGAAAATTTGACTGCACTTCGCGCGGCGGGGCGGTATCATCGCCGCGTCAGAGTTCGCCCCGCCGCCTGCCACTTTGTCGCCGAAGGTTGTCCCCATGATGCGTTGGTTCCTCGGGTGCGTTGCCGCCCTGTTCGCGAGTGTCGGGTTCGCCGCGGAGCCGCCGGCCGGCTTCAAGGCCGTGTTCAACGGCAAGGATCTCACTGGCTGGCGCGGCTGGGCCGTCCACGACAAGGGCGGCTCGCCGCTCGATTTAGCGAAGTTGCCGGCCGACGAGGTCCAGGCGAAGTTCGAGAAGTGGGACGCCGACGCGGTCAAGCACTGGAGCGTCGAGAACGGCGAACTCGTCAACGACGGCAACGGCGCGTACCTCTCGACCGTCGAGCAGTTCGGCGACGTGGAGTTCCTGATCGACTACAAGACGGTCGCCCTCGCCGACAGCGGCATCTACATGAAGGGTCTGCCGCAAATTCAGATTTGGGACTCGACGGAGGCGTCGAAGTTCAAGCTCGGGGCCGACAAGGGCAGCGGCGGCCTCTGGAACAACTCGCCGGGCGCGAAGGGTAAAGACCCGCTCGTGCTGGCCGACAAGCCGTTCGGCGAGTGGAACAGCTTCCGCATCGTCCAGGTCGGCGAGTACCTGACGGTCACCCTCAACGGCAAGCTCGTCGTCGATCACGCCCGCCTCGAAAACTACTACGACCGCAAGTCGCCGATGACGAAGCTGGGGGCCGTCATCTTGCAGACCCACGGCAAGGAGATCCGCTGGAAGAACGTCTTCGCCCGCGCCATCCCCGCCGACGAGGCCAACAAGATCCTCGCCGAGAAGGCCGGCAGCGGTTTCACGCCGATCTTCGATGGCAAGACCCTCGACGGCTGGCAAGGCGCGGTCGCCGACTACGAGGTCAAGGACGGCGTGATCGTCTGCAAGCCGAAGCGAGGCGGCAACCTGTACACGAAGGAGAAGTACGCCGACTTCACCGCTCAGGTCGAGTTCAAGCTGCCCCCCGGCGGCAACAACGGCTTAGCACTTCGCTACCCCGGCAGCGGCGACCCGTCGATCACCGGCCTGTGCGAGGTCCAAGTCCTCGACGACACGGCAGCGCAGTTCGCCAAGCTCGACCCGCGGCAGCGTTGCGGCAGCGTCTACGGGGCGATCCCCGCGACCCCCGGCTACTTGCGGCCCGTCGGCGAGTGGAACGCCATGCAGGTGAACGCGCAAGGCTCAAAGGTGACCGTCGAACTCAACGGCTTCCGCATCACCGAGGGCGACACCGCGGCCGTCAAGGAGTTCATGCGTAAGACGCCGCACACCGGCATCACGGCGACCGAAGGCTTCTTCGGCTTCGCCGGGCACTCGGACCCCGTCGAATTCCGCAACGTCCGCATCAAAACCCTCAAGTAACCGCACCCCCAACTCGGAGTCCCCCGCATGCGCCCGCTGCTCTCCCTCGCCGTCGCCCTGCTCGTCGCCGCCACGTCGGTGGCTGACGAGCCGAAGTTGAAAGCCCTCCTCGTGGACGGCCAGAACAACCACAACTGGAAGGCGACGACGCCGCTGTTGAAGAAGTGCCTCGAAGACTGCGGCCGCTTCACGGTCGAGGTCGCCACGTCGCCGGAGAAGGGGACGGCGGGGTTCCGGCCGAAGTTCGCGGACTTCGGCGTGGTTGTTCTGAACTACAACGGCGAGGAGTGGCCGGCCGAGACGAAGGCCGACTTCCTGGCGTTCGTCCGCGGCGGCGGCGGGGTGGTCGTCGTCCACGCGGCCGACAACGCCTTCGCCAAGTGGCCGGAGTACAACGAGCTGATCGGCGTCGGCGGCTGGGGCGGCCGCACCGAGAAGGACGGCCCGTACCTGCGGCAGCGCGACGGCAAAGTCTTCCGCGACGAAAGCGCCGGCCGCGGCGGCAGCCACGGCAAGCAGCACGAGTTCGTGCTCGAACACACCGACCCGGAGCACCCCATCACGAAGGGCTTGCCGGCCTCGTGGAAGCACACTCAGGACGAGCTGTACGACCGCCTGCGTGGCCCGGCCAAGAACCTGACCGTGCTGGCGTTCGCGCAGTCGGACAAGGCGACCGGCGGCAGCGGCGAGAAGGAGCCGATGCTGATGGTGATCGACTACGGCAAGGGCCGCGTCTTCCACACGACACTCGGTCATGACGTGAAGTCGATCGCCTGCGTCGGCTTCCAGACGACGCTGCAACGCGGCTCCGAGTGGGCGGCGACGGGTAAGGTGACGCTGCCGGTGCCGAAGGCGTTCCCGACCGCCGACAAGTCGCTGGCGGCGGAGTAACCCGAATCACGCCTTCAGTAGTGCCGCGAACTTCTTGCGCACCTGACCCAGCTTCGGGCCGATCAGGTAGGCGCAGTACGGCTGCTCCGGGTGCGCCCGGAAGTAGCCGTGGTGGTATGCCTCGGCGACGCTGAAGTTCTTCAGCGGCTCCACTTCAGTCACGATCGGCTTCGCGAAAACCTTCGCGGCGTTCAGGCTCGCGATGACTTCGGCGGCTTCGCGGGCTTGCTCCTCGTCGTGGGCGTAGATCACGGAGCGGTACTGCGGGCCGACATCGTTACCCTGCTTGTCGCGCGACGTGGGGTCGTGCGTCACCAGGAACAGTTCGACGAGCTGCTTGTAGGTCACCACGGCCGGGTCGTAGGTGAACTGGATCACCTCGGCGTGGCCCGTCCGCTTGCCGCAAACCTCCTCGTAGGTCGGGTTCACGACGTGGCCACCGGCGTATCCGGGGACGACTTCGGTGACGCCCTTCAGCACCTCAAATACGGCCTCGGTG
>JANXTD010000211.1 GCA_025352585.1 Fimbriiglobus sp. | reverse complement strand
TGCGCGACGCGATCCGCACGGGGAATGCCGTCGCCGGGTTCTTGCACAACCGCCTCGAAGCCCCGGCGTTCGCCGCCGAGCCGCGGCTGACGGCTGTGCGCGACCGCCTGGCCGCGTGCAACCCGTTGGGCGTGCTGCTGTGCGGCAGCGGGTCGAGCCTTTTCGCCCTGGCCCGCGACCCGGCCGACGCCGCCCGCATCGCCCGAGACTACTCGAACCACTCCGGCGACGACGGCTCGCGGCTGTTCGTCGTGCGGAGCCTGTCCGCTCGCGCTAACCCCTTTGTCCCGCCGCAAGGAGCTACCCGGTGACCATCACGGAAGTCCGCATCAAGCTGTGTGAAGAGAACAACGAGCGGCTGCTCGCGTTCTGCTCGGTCACGTTTAACAACGCCTTCGTGGTCCGGGACTTGAAGATCATCGAGGGCACGCGCGGCACCTTCGTGGCGATGCCGAGCCGCAAGCTCACCGACCGCTGCCCGCGCTGCGGCGGCAAGAACCACCTCCGCGCCGGCTTCTGCAACCAGTGCGGCGGCCGCCTCGACGAGACCCGCGCGACGCGGCTGGCCGAGAACGGCCGGGCGAAGTTGCACGCCGACATCGCCCACCCGATCCACGCCGGGGCTCGCGAGTCGGTGCAGGCGGCCGTGGTGCGGTCGTACGCCGAGGAGAAGGAGAAGTCGCGCCACGCCGGCTACGTCTGCCGCTACGACGACTACGACAGCGACTTCGAGGACGCCGACGCGGTGACCTACGCCGCGTCGGCGAACCTCAAGGCGCACGGCCCGACGCCGGTCAAGGGGCCGCACCTGGCCGAAGTCTCGGCCCTCCGCGAGGCGGTGTGAGGCGAGCCGGGAACGGTCTTGTTAGTTAGTCCCCGCGGCGCGGGGCATCGGGGCCACATCGGGGGTCGGCGGCAAGCCCTGCGCGAACCGCACCGCCTTGTCGCGGGCCTCGCCAGTCAACTCGGCGGCCTGGTCGAGCGACTGGCCCAGCTTCCACAGGTAGACCCGCTCGACGGCCGGTTCGCCGTCCGCCTCGACCGCCGTCGTGACTTTCGCCGGCGTCTTGCCGCCGCGTACCGGGCGGGTGCCGCCGGGGGCCGGCCGCTTGGCGGGGGTGCCGCTGGCGCTCGAGTCGCCCAGCACAAGGCCGTCTTCGGCGAAGCCGACGACGCGGAACAGCCGGGCCGTGCCGCTCGACGCCTCGCCGATGTCGAGGTTCGGCTCGGCGTCGTACGACTTCTTCGCGCCCTTGATGCTGTAGTAGAACTTCGTCACCGCCGGCGTGAGTTTCGCGTCGATCCAGGCGAGATCGACGACGTACTCCTGCTTCGACGCCAGGTCCTCAATCACGGCCGTGCCGGAGCCGTCCGGGTTGCGGCCCAGCCCCGTGACGCGGATGAACGCGCTCGTGTCCTCCTTGGGCGGCGCGGGCGGCTTGACCACGACCACGGCGGCCGGCGGCGGCGGCGGGGCACCGTGGAACACGTCCTTGACCAGCAGCAGCGAGTAGTCGCGGTCGGTGGCGGCCAGCGTCCGCACCAGTTGCAGCGGCGTCAGGCCGCGGGCCGGGCCGGGCGACTGCTCGAGAGTCGCGACGCCGGCCGCGCCGCCGACGGCCCCGAAGCCGGCCGAGACCGGCAGCAGTGACCGCCGCGACTCGGCCCCGTCGAGGATAATCGCCTCGGTGACGAGCGTCACGTCGAGGTCGGCGCGGTCGGCGACGAGCGACCCGCGCGCGGGCGCGGCGTCCTTGGCCTGGTCGGACTTCTTGACGCTGAACTTCGTGATCTGCTGCAACAGGTTGAGCTGGTAGTAGCGCTTCAGCACGTCGATCACCGTGGCGAGGCTGACTTTCGAGAGCGTGACTTCGAGGCCGACGCGGGCGTAGGCCGGCCGCTTCGGAGCGAGTTCGGGGGCCGCCTTGCCCTCGACCGCCTTGGGCTTCACGGTCAGCGAGGTCCGCGGCACCTTGGCGTCGCGCATCAGTTGGGTCACGACCGCGTCGTACTCCTGGCGCGACTGATCGACGTTGGCCGGCAGGCTGCGCTTGACCGCGAGTTGGTAGCGCGGCAACTCCTTGCGGACCTTGAGCAGCTTGGCCTCCTGCTCCGCGACTTCGCCGGCCAGCGCGTCGGCCTGCGCGGACTTGCTTTGCAGCGGCGCGTACACGAGGAAGTAGCCGACGAAGCCGGCGACGGCGAGGATCAGGACGCCGCCAAGCAGCACGGCAATTGAGCGGTCGCGGGGGGTCACGTCAGTTGCCTCCGGGGAGTTCGTCGTCGCCGGCGGGAGGCGCGTCGGGGTCGGCGTCGACGGGCGGGGCCGTGCGGGTCGGGAAGGTCACGCCCAGCCGCCGCAGGTAGTCGGCCGGCGGGCGGTGCAGCACGTTGGTCTGCAACTCGAAGAGTTGCCCCTTGCCGCCGGCGTCGCCCTGGATCGTCTTCTTGGTGTCGGCGTAGAACTTGTCGGCTTGGAAGCCGTCGTAGGCCCGCTGGAACGCCTTGTCGTCCGCCCCGCGCAGGCTGATCTTGAGCCGCGCGACCGGCGCGAGCTTGGCCAACTTCGGGTCGGGCGCGGGCTGCCCCGGCCGCGGCGCGAGCTTGGGCGCGGCGAGCGCGGGGTCGCCGTCGAACAGGGTGACGCTGACCTTCGACACGTCCGGCACGCGGTCGGCGAGGTCGTACAACTCGTCGAGCCAGACGACCTGACGCGACTCGAACTCGTCCACGGCGGCGAGCCGCTTCATGTCGAGTTCGCTCCGCTTCAACTCCGCGTCGAGGTCGGCCTTTTGCGACTGCAAGCCGGCGATGCGGTCGTCGGCCTTTTGCAGTTCGAGGAAGCCGACGACGCCGAGCAGGCCGACGACCGCCGCCGCGACGAGGCCGCCGACGAGCGCCTTGAAGCGCACCTGGGTCGGCGCGGCCTTGGGCTGGCGCGGGACCGTGAAGTTGATCGGCAGCACCGGGCCGTGGCCGCGCAGCCAGAGCAGGCCCAGCGGCGCGGCGAAGCGGCCGCGCAACTCGTCGGCGACGCCGGCGGTGGTGAGGCTGCCGGCGCACGGGTCGAGCGGCCGCACCGGCAGCGGCAGCAGGTCGGCGAGCCGGCCGGCGGCCCCGTGGACGGCGACCTCGGCGACGTAAAGGACTTCGACGGCGGCCGCCCCACGCTGCCCGGCGTAGACGGTCAGGTTGCGCTTCAGCTCGCCCGCCAACGCGGCGTCGCTCTGGCCGGCGAGGGGGCTTAACGTGCGGGCGTAGAGGACTTCGAGGCCGCGGCAGACGACGAACTCGCCGCCGCCGTCCCAGACGCTCGCGACCGCCTGGACGCCGCCGGTCGGCGACTCGGGCAGGCTGGCGGCGAGGGCGTAGGGCCGGGGCGTGACGCCGGCGAGCCGCAGCCCGGCGGCGTCGCAGAGTTCCCGCGCGCCGACGACCACGTCCTTGCGGACGATCACGACCTGGGCTTGCCGCAGCGGGTCGGACTCGGCGTTGAGCGAGGTCGCGCGGCGCGGCAGGGGGGTGTAGTCCATCAGCACGTCGCCGAGCGCCTCGACGAGGTCGCGCCCGGCCTGGCCGCGAACAATCGCCGGCTCGTCGGCGGGCGACGACGGCGGGTAGTTCACGTCCTTGAAGATGACGCGGTCGCGGCCGAGGACCAGCAGCACCGGCGCGGGGGCGATGCCGGCCTGCTTGAGCGCGTCCTTGAGCTTGACGCCGAGCGCGGCCATGCCGGCGGGGGTCAGCGGCCGGGCGTCGTCGGGGCCGGCCGGCAGCGCGAAGGCGTGCTCGACCTGCGGCCCGGCCTTCGTCACAGTACCGGCGAGGACGAACAGCCCGCGGGCGTCGGGGTCGAGGGCCAGGAAGCGGGACACGGGGCGTCTCCGGGGTCAAGTCAGCGCGGCAGGTCGAAGCCCTTGCCGAGTTCGGTCACGTCGCGGTAGTACAGGATACGCGGCGTGCCGTTGTTCGTGTCGATGACCGCCTCGACGCGCGACGACGGCCCGCCCTTGCCGAAGTAGCCGACGCTGTGGACGCGGTAGACCATCGTCTTGCCGGTGACGTACGGCATGACCGCGGCGAACTTCGTCGGCGACAGGTTCGCGGCGGTGACCAGGAAGGCCCCGGTGGTCGTGGCGGGGTCGGCGGGGTCGAGGCCGGCGCGGGCGGCGACGATGGCGTCCACGTCGGCCTGCGCCAGCCCCGGCAGCCCCAGCAACACTTCCGGCGGCGCGGTCGTCACGTTGACGCGCGGCGTCATGTCGAAGTCGGCCGCCGGGTCGCGCGTCGTCGTGAACTCCATCAACGCCGGCAGCATCGCCACGACGTTGGCCGGCGTGTTCAGCGGGCTGGCGACGCTGACCGTCGGGGCGTTCGCCGGTGCCCCGGCGACTTTGGGCAGCGTCACCTGGGTGTTGAAGAGCGCCGTCATCGACTTGACCTGGCTCTTCATCTTGGGCGCGGCGCTGGCCCCCAGGGTGGCCGTGACCGCGGCGTTCAACTCCTGCATCGACCCCATCCGCGCCGTCGGCGTGCTGGCCTTGGCGCTGGCGTCGTCGTTCGTGGTCGAAGTCGTGGCCTTCGTGGCCGTTTTAGCAGTGGCGGCCGTGCTACCGGAGGTCCCGGTACTCGTCGTGGCGCCGGTCGCGATTGGGGTCATCGCCGCCGGGGTGGTCGAGGTCGTGCCGTAAAGGCGGGCGGCCATCACGTAGTCGGCCATCCCCGCCGGCAGGGCGGCGGTGAGCTGGCCGTAGAGCGTCGGGGCGTCGAGGTCGGCGTCGTTGAGGTACAGGCGCGGGGTGCCGTCGAAACTG
>JANXTD010000209.1 GCA_025352585.1 Fimbriiglobus sp. | reverse complement strand
CCTCGACGGCGCGAACATCGTCACCGGCAGCCGGGACGGCAGCGTCCGCGTCTGGCCGTCGTGCAAGCCGACCGCACAGTAATTCGCCCGACACCATGCCGAACGCGCGAAGGACGCCGAGATCGTTGACGGTGCGGACGGACATCGACGAAATCGTCAATCCCGCCGAACCCTATCGACGACCTCGGCGTGCCTGGCTCGCGTCGGGCGAACAACACTCGCCGCGGTTAGCGCAGTGGCGAGAAGTCGGTCGCCCTGAGGACCACGGACTTGACGCCGTCCTTGGCCGTCAGCGACCCGCCGGCCTTCTTCTCCGAGGCGTCCCGCGCGGCGACCCAGGCGGGGTCGTTGCGGAAGTGGTCGAACGACTTGGCGCGGGCCGCGTCGCTGGCGTGGGCCAGGAAGTAGATCATCGTCGAGTCGGCCGCTTTGGACTCCGGCGTCAGGTGGTAGTACCACAGGTTCGTCATGCCGTGCGTCTCGAACAGCTTGCGGGTGTGGTCGCGGAAGCGGCTGTCGAGCGCCGCGAGGTTGCCCGGCGTCGTCGTGTAGGTGCGCAACTCGAAGATACGGTCAGCCTTGCCCGCCGCGACCTCGACCTTCGGCGAGTAGTCGGTCTCGGTCAGGAAAATCTCCTGCGCCTTCGCCACGACCTTGTCGGCCTTGAGCTTGTCGAAGACCGGGGCCGCCTCGGGGTCGGCCCGCAGCGCCTCCCACGACGCCTTGCGCGCCGCCATGTTGTCGTGGGCCAGGAGGATGTAGAAGGTGTTGTCCTTGTTGACGGGCGGGGTGAAGTAGCCGAGCGGCGTCATGCCGTGCTTGACGTACAGCTTCGAGGCCGTGTCGCGCAGCAGTCCGGCGAAGGTGTCGAGCTTGCCTTCGTTGAGCGTGTAGACGCGGAGTTCAAACAAGCGCGGCTCCTTCTCGGCGGCGGTGGCGGTGAGCGTCGCCCCGAGCAGGGCGAGCGCGGCGAGTAGGGTTCGGGTCACGGGGAGTCCTCGGCGGGGTTGGGAGACCGTCGGCAGTCTATCGGCCGGCCGCGCCGTCGGCCCGCGCCGACTGCCGCGCCCTGTAGGATGACGTTGCCGTTCCCACGACGACCGGAGTCTCCGAATGGCCGCGCTAACGCAGTGGCTCGCCGACGTCCTGACCGAAGGCCACTCGACTCAGGCGGCGGCCCCGGCCCTCACCGCGAACGAGCGGCCGGCGATCGAGTCGCTGTTGCGGGACGCCTTCTCCGCGCTGCAACGAGAGGTCGCCGGCCCGACGGTGGCGTTCGACTTGTCGCTCGCGCTGCGCTGCCTCCAACTGCTGGCGGAGGCGTGCTGGCACCTGACGGCGCTGCCGCCGGAGTCGCCGCTACCGTCCGCCGACCTGGGCGAGCCGTCATCCGCGGGCGACCACTTGACGGGGGACTTGCTGCTCCGCTTCCTGGTGTCGGTGCGCAAGCGGGCGGGCTTGCGGGGGCCGGCCGACCCGTTGGGGCAGTGGTGCGAGAAAATCCTGCGAGCCTGGCCGCTCTCCGGCGTGTCGATGGGCTGCCGGGCCGGGCCGACGACGGCGCTGACCTTCGACGCCCACCCCGGCCTGATGATGCTCTACGCCGAGCGGTTGGCGGCGCGGCCCGAGCCGGCCTGGGTGCCGCCGCCCGGCCCGTTGACGCAGTATGTCGAGCGGGCATTCGCCGAAGTCGGCCGCGTCATCCCCGTCCTGCCGGAGTCCGTCGCGTGAGTAGCCCCGCCGAACGCCTGCGGACCTCCGTCGTGGAACCGTTAAAGCGCCGCTTCGTCGGCCGCGACGAGGTCGTTGACCTGATCGCGCTGGCGGTCGTCGCCGGCGAGCACCTGTTCCTGTACGGCCCGCCGGGAACCGCCAAGTCCGCCATCGTCCGGCAGTTCGCCACGGCGGTGCGCGGCGAATACTTCGAGTACATGCTGACGAAGTTCTCCGAGCCGAACGAAATCTTCGGCCCCGTTGACCTCGTGAAGTTGCGTGAGGGCCGGGTGGCGACGGTCATCACGCAGATGCTGCCCGAGGCCGAGTTCGCTTTCCTCGACGAGCTCTTTAATGCTAATAGCGCGATCCTGAACAACCTACTGACGGTGCTCAACGAGCGCGTCTACCGGCGCGGGGCGGAGACGCATGCGCTGCCGCTGATCAGCGCCTTCGCGGCGTCGAACAACCTGCCGCA
>JANXTD010000195.1 GCA_025352585.1 Fimbriiglobus sp. | reverse complement strand
ATGTGACTTTAACCGGAGTTTCACTTGTCTCGCAAGTCAAAAGTATCAGGATTTCAGAAATTTCTGGGAACTATTACGGGGGCACAAGTGTGACTCGGCGAGTGTAATCGCGACTTGGGCTTGACTGCCACTGGCCCGATTTGCCACAACGTGCGACACTCGCGTTCCCGCCCCACGCTTCAGGAAGTTGCGGATCATGGCCACGGACTCGGTCGCCGCCCCGACATACCCCCCGGCCCCCGCCCGGCGGACCCACTACTGGCAACTGCCGGCCTTCCTCGCCGGGGTCGCGGCGGTCGCGCTCGCCACGGCGAAGTTCCCCGTCGCCCCCGACTCGCCGGCGGCGCGGCATCAGCGCAACGTCAAGACGTTGCGGCTGACCCTGGAGGCGAAGCCGCTCGACGCCTCGGCCGCGGAGAGCCTGGCGGCGACCGTCGCCGGCGACCCCGCCGCCGACGCCGAGGCGAGGCTGCTCGCCGGCACCGCGCTGGTGGCCGTCGCCGAGCAGTCGCCGGCCGGCCCCGACGGCCCGCAAGTCGCCGACGCGTGGAAGCGCGCCGCGGCGCAACTGTCCGCCGTCGAGCCGGGGAGTTTGGCCAGCCCCGACGACCGCAAGCGGCTGGCGTTCCGGCTGGCCAAGGCCCAGGCGGCGCTGGCGGCGGGCGACGCCAAGTTGCTCGGGCTGACCCTTGCCGAGGTGCCGCCGGGCGACGAGATCGAGGGCGAACGCCGCCGGCTGCTCGCGGAGTGCTACCTGCGCCAGGTGCCGCCGGACTTCAAGCACGCCCGCGAGGAGTTGCAAGCGTACCTGAGCAGTTCGCAGCGGCTCCCCCCCGCGCCGGCCGCCCGCGCCCGGCAGAAACTCGCCGGCGTCCACGTCGCCCTCAACGACCCCGAGAAGGCGCGGGCCTGCCTCAAGGAGATCGGCGGCACCGCCCCGGCCGACGTGCAGGCGCTGGCGAAGGCCCAACTCGGCCGGCTGGCGGCGGCGGAGAACCGCTTCGCCGAAGCCGCGGCCGACTTCGAGGCCGCGCTGGCGAACCCCGCGCTGCCGGCCGGCGAGCGCGAGGGGCTTTGCTACGACGCCGCCTGGAACCACCTCGGGGCCAAGAACCCCGCCGCGGCCGTGCCGTACCTCGAAGAAATCGTCAAGGGCGGCGGGCGGCTCGCGGCCAACGCGGGGGTCCGCCTCGCCCAGGTTCTCTTGGCCGACCCCGCCGGGCGCGGCCGCCGCGCGGCGGCGCTCGACGCCCTGGCGGTCGCCGCGAAGTCCCCGGCGCTGGGCGGCTCCGCCGACGCCCCCGCCCGCGACGAGAACTCGTCGCTGTTGAAGGACGCCCGAGCCGCGTTCGAGCAGGCCATTGCCACCTGCGTGAGTGAAGGCGACTTCGCCTCGGCCGTCCGCGCGGCCACGGAGTATTCCCCCGTCGCGCGGCCCGGCCGCGCGACCGAGAAGCGGGCCGAGGCCAACGCCGCCTGGGGCAACAGCCTCAAGGGCGACCCGGCGACGCGGCCGGCCGCCGCGCCGAAGCTCGCCGAGGCCGCGGCCGACTTCGCCGCGCTGGCCGCGACCTTCCCCAACCCCGCCGGCAAGGCCGACCTGCTCAAGCGCGCCGCCCAGTGCTTCCGCGCCGCCGGCGACGACAAGGCGGCCGCGGCGCTCATCGACCGCCTCACGCAGACGCCCGGCGTCTCGGACGACGTGGTCGCGACCGCCTGGGTCGACAAGGCCGACGCCCTGCTCGCCGGCAGCCAGTTCGACGACGGCGTCAAGGCTTTGCGGCAGGCGATGCTGCGGCCGACGCCCGCCGCCGCGACCGCGCGGGTCCGGCTGGCCGTCGCCCACCTCGACCAGGCGCGGGTCAAGTCGAAGGCCGCCGAGACCGACGCGGCGCGCCAGGAAGTCCAGGGCCTGATGCAGTCGGCCAAGGACCTGCTCGCCGCCGCGATCAACGCCCCCGGCGACAGCGCGACCGAGAAGGACGCGCAGCAGTCGGCGCTGTTCGAGATGGGCAAGTTGCACGTCAACCAGATGGACCTTGTCGAGGCCGAGACGCGCTTCCGCCAACTGCTCCAGAGCCACCCCGACGGCCCGCAGGCCGGCAGTGGTAAGCTCTACCTCGCCAGTTGCCTGCTGCTGATGGCCCGCGGCGACCACCAGGGCGGCCGCCCGCCGGCCGACGCCGACGCCAAGCTGGCCGAGGCCCGCAAAATCTTCGAGGCCCTGAGCGAGTCGCCGGACGCGTTCCTGAGCACGCAGGCCGACATCCGCCTGGCCAACACGATGCTGCTGTTGCGCAAGTACGACGAGATGCCGGCGCTGTGCGAGAAGCTGGCGAAGCGTTACGAGGGCAAGCTGGAGGAGCTGATCATCCGCTCGATGCTGTACACGGCCTACCGCTTCGCCGACCGCGCCGAGTCGGCCGCGGCGGTGCGGGTGCAGATGACCGACCTGTTCCAGAAGCTGCCCGACGGCGAGTTCCCCGGCGGCGACCGCGAGGAGTACACGCGCGAGTACTGGCAGCGCGTCTGGTTCACGCCCCTGAAGGCGAAGTGACGGGCGATTTCCGGCTCGCCGGAGTTAGGGCCAAAAGCGCCACCACGGCTTCTTGGCGGCGGGCGGCGCGAAGCCCAAAGCCGCGACGAGTTGGACCCCGCCGCACAGCGGGCAATACGTCGTGAAGGCGGCCGGTTGGCCGTCCGCGGAAAGGTTCGGGAAGATCACGCGGATCAGGTCCGACGGGGCGTCGAACAGTTCGTCAAAGCCGCACTTCTGGCACGGCGTGATTTTCCAAGCGCCGCGCTCGGCCAGGTACTTGTCCGTGACCATCACCGGGTAGTCGGCCCCCGCCGCGGCGACGAAGCGGATGTCGCTCCCGTGACGAACGGCCCCGAGTTGGGTCGGCTGATTCAACACCCGGCCGCGGAAGACCTCGCCGTCCGTGCCGGTGACCGTGACCCAGACGGCCTCGGCGAATTTGGTGCTCAGGCGTGGGCCGCCGTCGTGAACCAGGATTTGCAGGTCGTCCGGGAAGTCCGGGAGGAACTTGCCGAGCAACTTCGGGTGCCGCCGCCACTCGCCCGCCATGCCGGCCCCCTCGTTCGATGTCCCGGTTCGCCGTTAGCCCGCGCGGCTCAACGACGGCGTCTCGACGCGCGGCTGTGCGGCGGTCGGGGCGAAGCCGGCGGCGCGGACGGCGTCCAGGAAGCGCGGGTCGCGCAGCAACTCGAACTCGCGCTGGCGACGGTGCAGTTGGCCGTCCGTGAAGTTGCCGTCGCGGCCCTCCACCGTCGCGTCGAGGTGGCCGGGGTGGCACGTCAACTCGACCAGGCCGGTGCCCGAGAGCGTCGCGGCGGTGCGCAGCCAGCGGGCGAAGAAGTCGGGGTCGTGGACGCACGGCGGGTCGGTGATCCCCAACACGCAGTCGGCCCCCGGAAAACCGGCGTCGGACTGGCGGCGGGCGGCGGCGCGGCCGAAGCGGCTCAGCAACGCCCGCTTGAGCCGCGCGCCGGGGACGCGGCGAAGGGTGCGGGCCGGCTCCATCACGCGGCGGATGAACGGAGTCGCCCCGGCGTCGTGCAGCACCGTGGCGAGCGACTCGCCGACGCGGCGGAAGATGTGGACGTGGTGGTGGGCGTTGACGTTCGCCGGGAGTTGGCCGGTCAGGTCGCAGTAGCGTTGCAGTTGCGCCCGCAGTTCGGCCTGGACCTCGGAGCGGTTGACCTGGCCGAGCGACAGGCTCACCAGCAGTTGGCCCAGCGTGCGGAAGCCGCCCTGGCTGTTGACGAGTGAGGGCAGTTGGGCCGGCGGCAGCACCGGGCGGTCGAGCGTCAGGCACGGGTGCCAGCCGAGTTCGATCGACTGGCCGGCGCGCCGCCACATCGCCACGCACTCCGCCGCGTAGGGCGAGGTCACGAGCAGGACCGTCGAGGTCAGCGCCCCCAGGTCGGCGAGTTCGAGGATGCCCCGGCTCGTGTCCGGGCCGATGCCGAAGTCGTCCGCGGTAATCAGGAGGGGCACTGGCACGCGGGGACCTCGGGGTAGAATTACGCCGCCCGCGAGGCGGGGTGGAGCGCCTCAGGGTGCGGGACGGGGTCCACGACCGGGGCGTCCGACAGTGCCGCGTCCGCCGGGGCCGGGAAGCCCGTCGCCGGCCACAGCCCGCGGATCGTCCACAACTCGCGGACCATGCGCAGCGTCGAACTCATCCCCGTCGTGCTGGCGGCGTCTTCGTAGCGCACGCCGACCGGCACTTCGGCGACCCCGATGTTGTATCGGGCACAGGCGGTCAGGAATTCACAATCGAAGCCGAAGCCGTCGCAAGTGAGGTTCGGCAGGACGGCGTTGGCCACCCGCGCCGTCATCGCCTTCAGCCCCGCCTGCGTGTCCCGCTGGGTGAGCGGTAGCAAGGTCCGGGCCAACTTGCCGAAGACGTGGCTCTGCACCCGCCGGCGGTAGGCGTACCCCAGCGTGCGCGGCGACAGTTCGATCGTACTCTCGGGGTGCTCCCGGCTGGCGATGGCGACCTCGGCCCCGCGCCGCACCTCGTCGGCGGTGCGGGCGATGTCCTCGAAGCGGTAGGCCAGGTCGATGTCAGTGAACAGCCGGTACTCGCCCCGCGCGGCGAGCAGCCCGGTACGCACAGCGTAGCCCTTGCCGCGGTTGGGGAAGTAGCTGACGACGCGCAAGCGGGGGTCGCCGTCGCGGCGGGCGAGGTCGGCGAGGAGTTCGCGGCTGCCGTCGGTGCAGCCGTCGAGGACGAAGATCACCTCCCAGGGGTCGGGGCGGTCGTCCAGGAAGGAGCGCACGGCGTCCCAGGTCCGCTCGACGGCGGGTCCGGGGTTGAACGCGGGTAAGACGAGACTTGTCACGGCGGCATCCTTGCCGGCATTATACAAAGGCCCCATCTTGCCGGGAAGCGAACTTCTCGGAAGACTCCAAGGTCGCGCAAGCTACCCCGCCCGGCTCAAGTTGTCAAACCGAATTCACGCGACCGACGAACAGGGTCGGCGAGTAGAGGGAACCACACGAGCGAGAATCGCCACGGACTTGAGTTTTCCGGACGTCACTCCGGCACGGCGACTTCGTTGAACACCTTCTCGACGCCGACCGTCTCCGACGCGATCACCGCCGCCCGCAGTTGCAGTGCGGCGGTCGCCACGACGCCGCGCAGCCGGACCTCGCCGGGGTTCGCGCCGCGCAGGACTTCGACTTCGGCCCCGGCCATCGACTTGTCGGAGCGGATACGCAGGCGGACTTGCTCCTCGACCGGCAGGCGGTCGCCGACCTTGAACGTCGTCGCGGGGTCGGCGAGTTGCGACCGGCTGGGCATCGCGCCCTCGACCTTGCCGGCGACGGCGGCCCCGAGGCGGGCCAGGACTTCCGGGTCAGTCGGCTTGCCGCCTGCGACCGCGCCGCCGACGATCGCCAGCACGAGTAGGCCGCCGAGGAGTTTTTTGCCCACGTGATGACTCCGCGGAGGGTCGGTCGGCGAACGCCGTAGCGTAGCACACGCCTGGGGGCGCGGCGGCGGGGCTGGCCCGGAGTTTGCAGAACTCCTAGCATTGCCCCGTCGAAACACACCCAGTTAGGAACCCGGCCATGCGCGTCGATGAGAGCCAGTCGAGTGACAACGTCGAAGACCGCCGCGGCATGTCGGGCGGGGCGATGGCGGCCGGCGGCGGGATTCTGAGCGTGGTCGTCGCGCTCGTCGGCGTCTTCGTTTTTGGCCTCGACCCCAACCAGGCCAAGCAACTCGGCAACGTCGTCGGCGGCGGGGCCGGGGCCTTGCGCGAGAAGGTCGCCGGGGCCGAGGCGGGCAAGCAGCGCGCCCCGGACGAGGTGACGAAGTTCACCTCCGCCGTCACCCGCATGACCGAGGAGGTCTGGACCGAGCAGTTCCGCGAACTCGGCAAGAAGTACGAGAAGCCGAAGGTCGTCATCTTCGACACGCAGGTGAGCACCGGGTGCGGCAACGCCCCGTCGGCGGTCGGCCCGTTCTACTGCCCGGCCGACAAGAAGGTCTACTTCGACCCGAGCTTCTTCGACGAACTCGAGCGCAAGTTGGGCGGCTCGAAGGCGGCGTTCTCGCAGGCCTACGTGATCGCCCACGAGGTCGGCCACCACGTCCAGAACCTCCTCGGCTACAGCGCCCGCGTGGACGCCAAGCGGGGCACCAAGCAGGAGAACGACTACAGCGTGCGGCTGGAGTTGCAGGCCGACTACCTCGCCGGCTGCTGGGCGTACCACGCCGACCGCAAGTACCACATCCTCGAGGCCGGCGACCTCGAGAGCGCCGTGAAGAGCGCCAACGCGATCGGCGACGACCGCTTGCAGACGCGCTCGAAGGGCTGGACCTCGCCGGAGTCGTACACGCACGGCACGAGTGCGCAGCGGGTGAAGGCCTTCACGGCCGGCTACAAGACCGGCGACCTGTCGAAGCTCGACATGTTCTTTGAAGTGCGCAGCGCGGGCGACTTGTAGAACTTGATGATGTCAGTCGTCTCCGTTGCCCCCGCCCTCGCGGGCGAACTCGGGGTAGTCGAGGAGCCCGGCCAGGAATTCCGGGAACGTGTTCGCGAGCCGTCGCACTGACGGTGGCCGCGACTCGTGGGCGTAGTACACGACAGGGTACTCGCCTTCCATCAACCCGCCCGACACGTCGAACAACACTTGGTCGCCGTCCGCCTCCATCCAGAATTCGGCGATGCAGACCATCCCTCGCGTCGGACGGGCGGTGCGCTCGTCGAGCGGGTCGAATTCGTGGAGGAATGGGTGCTGGAAGCCGAACTGGACCACGCCGCCCAGCAGCCAGAATTCTCGCCCACAACGCAAGAGCGACTTGTACGACTCGGGCAGCGGCAGGCCGAGCGATTCTTCCGACTCGCGGAGGTCGCCGTCGGACGCGGGCGGCTGGACCTGCTCCAAGTCGAACGCGGAGCCGTCACCCAACTTGGCGGCGAAGTCGGGGAAGGCGACCCGCACCCGTCGAAGGAACTCCTCTTCCATGCTTGGCCCCCACTCGTTGTCCGAAACCCGCCGCTCGGCCGTCCGATTCGCCGACGTGATCGTCGTTGCGGAGCCTCGGTGACGCAAGCGAAATGTCGGGAGTCTTGAGGAGTTGACCGCGGCCCCCGCGCGGTTCGGCGGCCCCGGCGGGGCGGAGTCGTCGGCTCCGCGTCAAGGGGGCGGACGCCCGTGCCGCAGGTGCCTTCCGACCCCCTCCGATTCACGACGCCCCCAACAGCCCGCGGCCCGACGGGTGGGGGACATGCAGCGCCATGGCCGGCGGCAGCGGCCACGGCACCGC
Organism: Fimbriiglobus sp.; assembly: GCA_025352585.1. Lineage (GTDB taxonomy): Bacteria > Planctomycetota > Planctomycetia > Gemmatales > Gemmataceae > Fimbriiglobus. Next base: position 153 of record JANXTD010000195.1, on the reverse strand, counting down.
GACCGGCACGCCCCACGATGCCACCAGCCGCACCCCGCCCTAACGCAAGGCGAACTCCGATCGTCGGGTCGAACGCTGCCGTTGTAGTATCAGGGCGGCGCGGCCCGCGGCTCAGCGGCCGGCGCGGACTCCGCCTGTGGCCCCGCCGGCCGC
>JANXTD010000189.1 GCA_025352585.1 Fimbriiglobus sp. | reverse complement strand
CGGCGGGTTCGCGTCCGCCGGCATCAGGCTGTTGTTCAGCACCACGATGTAAGCGCGGTTCTCCGGCAAGTCGAGTTCGGTCGTGTACGGTTCGAGTCGCCGGACGCCGTCGGGCTGCATCGGGTTGTTTTCCCGCAAGTAGTCGGCGACCGGTTGCCCGGCGACCTCGGCGGCGCGGCAGGCGTCGGCGACGAAGAAGCGGCTGCGCACCGTCGAGGCCTCGTAGCCGAGGGTCAGCAGCGACTCGGCGGGTGCCCCGTCGCGGTGGAATTTGGTCGTGACCTGCTGGTCGAATCGCCCCAGCCGCTCCGGCCAGAAGTGCCGCGGCCGCTGGCACAGCGTGAACGCCGTGGCGACGGTCAACATCCGCGACCGCAGCTCGGTCGAGGTCGGCTCGTCGTCGAAGGTGAGCAGCGCGAAGCCGGGCCGGTCGGTCGCCGTGCGCCAGACGGCGTCGAAGACCGCCGGCCAGACCGCGGCCGTGGGGTCGGCGTCGAAGGGGAACATCGGCGAGTCTCCGCGGCGTGGGGGGTTCGGCTCCGCCCGCGTCACAGTACCCGCCACCCTTGCAGGCGCACGTCGCAGGCGACCACGTCGTTGCCCAGCCAGCCGTCCCACGCGCCGTGGTCGGCAATGTCGATGCCTTCGAGTTGGGCGTCGCGTTGCAGTCCGCTTTGCAGGTCACTCAGCAGGTCGCCGTCCATCAGCGCGGGGAACTGCGTCAGTTGCCGGTGCAGCACGCGGTAGACCAGTTTGCGCTCGCTCAGCGGGTAGTCGTTCATCGGCGAATCACTCTTCAGGATGGGCGTCACGGCCATTTTATGCCGGGGCGGCGCGGGCCGCGCCTAGAATGCGTAATCGCCGGAATCGACCGGTCGTAACCCCGCCCGCCACCGTGATGAGGAGTCGAGAGTGCCCGCACCGCGACCGACCAACTTGAAGCAGCTCCGCGAGTCGGGCTGGGTGTCGAAGACCGTCAAGAACGAACTCCGCGACAACTTCCTCGCCGCGCTCAAGCGCAAAGACGTGCTGTTCCCCGGCATCGTCGGCTACGACGAGACCGTCGTGCCCGAGATCAACATCGCCGTGCTGGCCGGGCACGACATGCTCTTCCTGGGCGAGAAGGGCCAGGGCAAAAGTCGCCTGATGCGCACGCTCGTCAACTACCTCGACGAGTGCGTGCCGTACCTCGACATCCCCGGCAGCCCCGTCCACGAAGACCCCTACCACCCCATCACCCGCGCCGGCCGCGAACTGCTCGCCGGGACGGCGGAGGAGTCCGTGCCGGTCGCCTGGTGGGCGCGCAAGGACCGCTACGCCGAGCGGCTCGCCCCCGGCACGAAGTTCGCCGACATCATCGGCGAGATCGACCCGGCGAAACTGGCCACGGGCACGAGCATGGGGGCCGAAGACGCCCTGCACTTCGGCCTCATCCCCCGGCTGCACCGCGGCATTTTTGCCATGAACGAAATCCCGGAACTCGACGAGTTGATTCAAGTCGGACTCTTTAACATTCTGGAAGAACGCGATGTCCAGATTCGCGGCTACCCGATCAAGTTCGACCTCGACGTGTTGATTTTGTTTAGCGCCAACCCGAGCACCTACAACCGCTCCGGCAAGGTGATTCCGCAGTTGAAGGACCGCATCGGCTCGCTGATCCAGACGCACTACCCGGCGGAGCGCGACCTGGGCATCGCGATCTTCGAGCAAGAGGCCGGCATCGACTTGAAGGGCGAGTTCCCCGTCGTCGTGCCGCACTTCATGAAGGAGATCATCGAGCAGGTCAGCATCTCGGCCCGCAAGTCGAAGTACGTCGATCAGTCGAGCGGCGTGAGCGCGCGGTTCAGCATCGCCAACTACCGCACGATGGTGGCGTCGGCCCGGCACCGCGGCGTGGTGCTGGGCGAGTCGCCGGCGGTGCCGCGCATCTCGGACCTGGGGCACCTGCCGGCGTCGAGTCTGGGCAAGCTCGAACTCGACCTGATGGGGTCGCACCAGATGGGCGAGAAGCAGGTGCTTGAAGCGATCGTCGCCGAGGCGGTCGGCAAGGTCTTCCAGGAGTACGTCGAGGAGCACGGCCTGGGCGAGATCGCCGAGGTCTTCGGCAAGGGCGTCAAAATTGACGTGGGCGACATGCTGCCGTCGAGCGAGTACGCCGCACGCCTGAAGCGGGTTCCGAAGGCGTGGGAGAAGGCGTTCGAGGTGAACCTGGGCGAGGGCGACGGCATGCGGGCGTCGTGCGTCGAGTTCGTCCTGGCGGGGCTGTACGCGACCGACCGCATCAGTCGCCAGGCGAAGCACGGCCGCATCAGCTACGAGACGTAGCGGCGACGCGGTGGGCGGCGTCGCCAGTCTTACTGGTGGCGACGCCCGCGATTCTAGGACGGCTTCTCCGCTTTCTTGCGGGCGGCCTTCGCCTTGACCGTGTTGGCGACGAACTGCTTGCCGGTCTTCGACGCCTTCCGCTTCTTGGCGTCGGTCGCCTTCTTCTCCGCCGGAGTCAGGCCGTCCCACGCCGCCTTCGGCAGGTACCGCGCGGTCTCGTCGCCGCGCGCGGCCGGCGTGCCGTCGGCCGTCTTCCACTCCTCCTCGGTCCAGTCGCTCAGGCTCTTCTGAGTCGCGGTCTTCGGCCCGGCGTAGCCACCGCCTTGGGCCTCGTATTCGTGGGCGAGCAGCTGCGCCTTGCGGGCACTCCACTGCCCAGGCCGGCCGCCCTTGTCGCCGGCCGTGATCTCGGCCTTCAGCTTCTCGCGCAGTTCGGGGTTCGTGTACGTCTTCTTGGCGGCCGGCTTCTTGGCCGCGGGCTTCTTGGCGGCCGGCTTCTTGGCCTTGGGGGCGGGGGGCATGGCGGAGACTCCGGGGGCGTGGGGTGCGGGGCGGCCCGAAGCCTCCGCACACCGGGTGCCAACGGCGGCTGGCGTCACACCGAGGCGAGTCGGAAGCGTCAGCGCCCGGAGTCTACGCCGGCGGCGTGGGCGTTTCGGGGGCGGCGCGGGGTGCCTTCGCCCCGCGCTTGCCGGCCTCCTCGGCCATGACGCTCCGCCAGACCTGCCGCCCGACGAGGAAGATCAGCCCCGCCGCGACCGCGTAGAACGGCAGGAACGGGGCGACCTCGACGAGCCACAGCACGACCACTTTGAGGCTACCGACGAGCGAGTTCCACGACGACTGGAAGCGGGCGTCGATCAGCTCGCCGAACGTCATCGCGGCCGCCGGCGGCTCGGGGGCGTAGGGCACGTCCTCGCGGGCCGTCAGCGTGATCGTCGAGAGCGACGCCGTCGTCGTGAGGTACTTCAGCCGACCCTCGGCGCGCTCGATCTCGCCGCGCACACCCTTGATCTGCTCGCGAATCTTGAGGATCTCGTCGAGCCGCACGGCGGTGTCCTTGAGCAGCTTGTTGAGCGTCTCCTCCTCGGCCTTGAAGTTCTTGACGCGGGCCGTGAGGTCCACGAACTCCTCCGTCACGTCCTGCGAGTCCGACGAGTTGCGCAGCGGCTGCCCCAGCGCGACCAGCCGGGCGACGGCAGTGCGGTAGCTGGCGACGGGGACTTTGAGCGTCCAGGTCGCGGTGCGGCTGCGGCCGGCCTGCACGCTGATGTCGCTCTTGGCGACGTAGCCCTGGAACTCCTCGACGACCTTCTCGACCGCCGGCTGCGTCGCCTCGACGCTCGTGACGGCAAGCTCGATCGTGGCCGTGTGGATGATCTTGCGCTCGACCGCCGGCTCGTCGGCCTTGGCCCCCGCGGCTGGTGGGGCACCTCGGGGGGCGGCCACGGCGGGGGCGGCATCCCCCTCGAAGCGGGCCGACTCGAAAGACTTGCCCGTCGGTTCACTGCCGCAACCGGCGAGCAACGCCACCAACAGTAGCGGGGCGAGGCGTGACATGGCGTGGCCCATCGGGGAGAGGTGGTCGTCAGGAGTAAGACGCCCGGACGGGGGTTTTATTCCCGACTCGCCGAGAGTCACAGGTATGACGACTCGGCGACCTTGGCCCCCGGCACGCGGTTGGTTCGCGCGGTCAGGGCGGCGACGCGCTCGACCATGCCACCCGGCATCTGCTCCGGGCGGAAGCGCCAGGTCCAGTTGCCGGCCCCGACGCCGGGGACGTTCATCCGCGCCTCCGACCCCAGGCCGAGCAAGTCTTGCAGCGGGGCGACGGCCAGCTTCGCTGTCGAAGCCCACGCCAGCCGCAGCAGGTCGTTGGCCGGGTCGGTGACCGCGTGGCCCAAGTACTCGCCGAGTTGCCAGCGCTGGGCGTCGGTCAGCGACGCGTACCAGCCGGCGCTGGTGTCGTTGTCGTGCGTGCCGGTGTACACGACCGACAGCCGCTCGTAGTTGTGCGGCCAGTACAGGTTACTCGGCTCGCCCAGCATGAAGTGCAAGACCTTCATCCCCGGCAGGCCGTAGGCCTCGCGCAGTTCGGTCACGTCGGGCGTGATCAGCCCCAGGTCCTCGGCGATGATCGGCAGGTGCTCGCCGAGGGCAGCGGTGAAGGCGTCGAAGAGCTTGCGGCGTGGCCCCTCGACCCACTTGCCGTTGAGCGCCGTCGGCTCGTCGGCGGGGACGTGCCAGGCGGCCGCGAAGCCGCGGAAGTGGTCGAGGCGGATCAGATCGACCTGGCGGAAGTTGCGCTTCAGCCGCGCCACCCACCAGGCGAAGCCGGTCGCCTCCATCGCCTTCCAGTCGTAGAGCGGGTTGCCCCAATGCTGGCCGGTGGGGCTGAAGTAGTCCGGCGGCACCCCGGCGACGGCGATCGGCCGGCGGTCCGCGTCGAGCAGGTACTCGCCGGGGTTGGCCCACACATCGGCCGAGTCGAGGGCGACGAAGATCGGGGCGTCGCCGATCACCTTGACCCCGTGTTCGGCGGCGAATTCCTTCAGCGCGGCCCACTGGCGGTCGAAGAGGAACTGGCCGAAGCGGTGCCGGCCGATCTCGTCGGCGGTCGCACTCTCGATGGCGGAGATGGCCACCGGGTCGCGCTCGCGCAGGTCACGCGGCCAGTCGGCGAGTGCCTGCCCACCTAGGGCGTCGCGGATGGCGGCGTAGCTGGCGTAGTCGCTGAGCCAACTCGCCTCGCGGGCGCAGTAGGCGTCGAAGTCCATGCGCAGCGACGGGCCGCCGACGCCGCCCTTGAAGCGGCCCCAAGCCTCGCGCACGGCCGCCTCCTTGAACGGCAGGACGCGCTCGTACTCGACGCGGTCCGCGCGGAAATGCTGCTCCGACCCGAAGCCAGCCGGCAACAGGCCGTCGCGCTCCAGGAATTCGGGGCTGAGCAGCGTGACGCTGCCGGCGAAGGCGGAGAACGTCTGGTACGGCGAGTTGCCGGCACCGGTCGGGCCGAGGGGGAGGATCTGCCACCACGACTGCTTCATCGCTTCGAGGGTCAGCACCCAGCGGTAGGCCTCGGGGCCGAGGTCGCCGACGCCGTAGGGGCCGGGTAGGCTGGTGGGGTGGAGCAACACGCCCGAGGATCGCGGGGCAAACTTCGTCGTCGGCATGGGGCCACTCGATGTCGGGGTCGGCGGTGCGTAGTGGTCGCGGTTTTATTGTCAGCAGTCGGGGTGCCGATGTCCGCAGAGAAACCGGGCCGCGAGTTGGTCGAGGGCGTCGATTACTACGTCGAGGCCGGCCGCTGGGTCTTCACCGCCGCGTACCACGCCGCGCGGGGGGCGTGCTGCACGAGCGGCTGCCGGCACTGCCCGTGGGGCTACGCCAAGCCGGCCGAGGCGCGGCCGGGGCAATCCGGCGGGGTGGGCGGGCCGTCGTAGGGGTGTCGCGCGCCGCCGGCACGACCGCCGTGACCGCGCCAGGGCGCTTGCGCGGCCGCGCGGGGCGGGGCAACCGGGGGAATCCGGGGGCCTTGCCGTTGCTTCGGCCGCGGCAATCGGCAGACTCGATCAGACAGGCAACTTCGACCCCCCGAGTTGGGACTGAACTATGTCGCCGCGCCCCCAGCCCGCCCCCCTCCGCGTCACCCCGCTCGAGGAGCGCCGCCTGCCCGCGGGGTTCTACCCGACGTTCTTCACGACCCAGAGCGTCGCCCTGCACGCGGACTACACCGGCACGTCGTGGAACGTCGATTACTCGAACCTCGGCAAGTCGGTCACCGCGTCGGCCCTGACGGACAGCGCGGTTTACGTGCCGCCGGCCGCGCGGGTGGCCGCCCCGGCCGGGCCGGCCTTCACGTTCATCGGGGTGACCGGGGCGCAAGGGGCGACCGCCGGCCAGGCGTACATCCTGCCGCAGACCCAAGACCTGACGCTGCCGTACCTGGGCATCAACGCCACCGCCACGGCCGGCTCGCTGACCTCGTACCAACCCCTCGACACCCGCGTCGCGGGCGTCAAGCCGTGGGTCCGCATCGACGTGGCGGCGGTGCGCGGCCCCGCGAAGGGCAAGGTCAGCGCCTACCAGACGACCGCCGGCGTGCCGACCGCCTGGGTCTCCGGGGCCAGCTCGGCCGGCGTCTCCGCCAAGGACAGCTTCTACGTCGCCGCCGGCACCACGCAGCAGTACAGTTGGGCCTTCACCTTGCCGGGCGTCTACCAGGTGGACGTGACGGCGACCGGCTTCCGCGGCCCCAACCAGACGATGCCGACCACCAGCCCCGTCCAGACGCTCTCCTTCGCCGTGGACGCGCCGGGGCCGACCAACGCCGTCCCGGCCAGCGGCGCGATCAGCGCCGGAGGCAAGCCGATCATCTTCACCGCCGGCGGCAACGCGCTGTCGGTCGCCGGCCCGACGGTCGCGCCGGCCCCGGTGCGGACGACCCTGAGCGTGCTCAACGGCACCCTGGCCCTCGGCGCGACCTCCGGCGTCGGCGTCGTCTCGGGCGACACCAGCGCCACGGTGACGGTCACCGGCACGATCGACCAGGTCAACACGGCTCTGAACGGCGTCGTCTACACGCCGACGCCCGCGTTCAACGGCGTCGAGACGGTGACCGTGACGACCAGCGACCTCGGCGCGTACCGCCCCGCCGCCCTGGAGCAGACCGCCACCAACACCTTCACGGTGCTGGTGAGCGGCAACCCGGCGGTCGGGGTGTCGCCTCCGGGCGTTTCCCCCCCGGCGGTGGTGCCGCCGACCTACCCCGTCGGCTCGTCGCAGAACCTGCCGCGCTACGAGGCGATCGGCGCGGCGGTCGGGGCGGCGGGGGCCGTGTCGGTCGTCGATACCGAAACCAGACTGACGCTGGCGACCTTCACGCCCTACGAGGCGTCGTTCACCGGCGGCGTGCGGGTGGCCGTGGCCGACCTGCGGCGCACCGGGGTGCCCGAGGTGGTCACCGGGCCGGCCACGGGCGGGGCGGCGCGCATCCAGGTGTTCGGCGCGCCCGGCCAGCCGGCGCGGCTGAACTTCTTCGCCTTCGACCCCAGCTTCACGGGTGGGGTCACCCTGGCGACGGCCGACGTGAACGGCGACGGCTTCCCGGACATCGTCGTCGGGGCCGGCCCCGGCGGCGGCCCGCGGGTGGCGGTGTTCGACGGCCGCAACGGCGTGCCGATCCGCACCTTCTTCGCCTTCGAGTCGGGCTTCCGCGGCGGGGTCAGTGTCGCGGCGGGCGACGTGAACGGCGACGGCCGGGCGGACATCGTCGTCGGGGCCGGCCCCGGCGGCGGCCCGGCGGTGGCGGTCTTCGACGGCGCGAACCCGGCCAACGTCCGCCGCTTCTTCGCCTACGCCCCGACCTTCCGCGGCGGCGTGAACGTGGCCGTCGGCAACGTCACCGCGTCGGGCGTGGGCGCGATCGTCGTGGGCGCGGGCGTCGGCGGCGGCCCGCACGTGCAGGTCTACGACGGCAAGAGCCTCGCGACGGTCGCCTCGTTCTTCGCCTCCCCGGTGACCCCGCAGACGGTCAACGGCGTGCAGGTGAGCGTCAGCGACCTGAAGCGCGACCTGACGCCCGAGGTCGTGACCGTCTCCCCGGCCGGCCTGACCGACCCGACCGGGCTGCGCTCGTTCGACCTGACGGCCAGCAGCTTCCGCCCGCAGGGCGACGACGTGGGCCTGACCGACGTATTCAACGGCGGCGTCTTCGTCGCCGGCGTGGTGTGACGCGGTCTTGTTAGCCGGACGCGCCAGCGACGGGAACAAGTCCGAAAAGACGGTGCTGATTGGGGGGTGACGGTTTTCTCCTCCCCCATCCGCGTTGTCGGCACGGGTTTGCTCCCGTCGCTGGCGCGTCCGGCTAACAAAACCGCTCGCCGTTAGCCCTTTTTCGCCGGGACGATCGGCGTGTGCGGCTTGCCCTTGTTGTCGAGGTTCACATTCAACCCCGCCGGGTCGAAGTCGACCTTCGCGCCGGCCTCCGGCACCTCGACCTTCGCGCTCCACAAAATCGCGTTGACGACCACGCGGCGGAAGTCCTGGTCGGCCCAGTTGCGGTGGTTGTGGCCGCCCGTGAAGCCGAAGCCGCGGCCGCCGTCCTTGCGCTCGTAGGCCCACGCCAGCGTCTCGACGCGGCCCAGGAACTTCTTGGCGTCGGCCGTGCCGCGCGTCTTGTCCGGCGGCAGCGCTTGCAGGATCGCCGTCACGCCCTTGGCGTCCTTCACGTCCGGGGCGTCGCCGACCCAGTGCATGTTGTAGTACCACTCGTCGTTGACCGTGAACGGCTTCACCCCCCGCGTCGTCGGGTGGGTGGGGAGGCTGCGCACCTCGGCGTCCCAGTGGGGGTTCGTGCTAATGCGCGGGTCGTAGTAGCCGCCCATCCAGCCGACGACGGTGTCGCCGTGGCGCGGCTCGTAATCGACGGCGTAGTGCAGGTTCACCCAGCCGCAGCCGGCGTCGATGAGCTTCTGCATCGCCTTGAGGCGGTCCTTTTGGACGACGGGGTGCCCGCCGCGGCCGTCCATGTAGAACAGCACCGCGGCCGCGCCGTCGAAGACCTTCTCGTCCTTCGGCCAGCCGTCCCGGACCATCACCGGCCAGACCCCCGGCGTCTGCTTCAGCAGGTCCATGAGGATGGCCGTGCCGGCGAAGAACTCGTGGTCGCCGGGGCCGTGGCTCTTCGACCCGGCGACGAGCACGATTTTCTTGCCGGTGAACTCGGCCGGCGGCTCCACTTCGAGGGGGACTTTGGACTGGTCGAACGGGTCAACCGCCGGCTTCGACTTGTCTTGGGCGCAGATCGCGCCGCCCGAAAGGAAGAGCAGGGCGGCCAGGAAGTGTCGCATGGGGTGGACCTCGCGAAAGGGTCAACGGCGGGAGTACCGGCCTTGCCAGTAAACAGGTTCCGCCGCCCGGAGCAACCGCTTTCCGCTGAAAGCCGCCGACGCCGGTGCCGGTATCCGACTCCACACCCCCCGAGGCCCGCGCCCATGCTGACGCTCGAAAGCCTCAACGCCCTGTTCCCCGACACGCGCTTCCGCCTGGCCGCCGAGCCGGTCGCCGCCGACGCCGTGCCGGAGCCGTACCGCGGCCTGCTCGTCCACACGCAGCACATGACGGTGACCGTCGAGG
>JANXTD010000156.1 GCA_025352585.1 Fimbriiglobus sp. | reverse complement strand
GGCAAGAACTCCGGGCGCTGACGCTTCCGGCTCGCCAAAGTCACGCGATCAGTCCGCGTACATCATCTCGTTGCTGGCGAGCAGCGCCTGGGCGTACTGCTGCCAACGGGTCAGCTTGTCGTCGGGCTTCGCGGGCAGCTTCAGGAACGCCGCCGCCAACTCGGCCTCACGCGGGTCCGGGGAGCGGTTGAAGGCGAGCCGGTAGGCGGCGGCCACTCGCTCGGCGTCGGTCGCCCCCAACTTCGCGGCGCGGGCGGCGAACGCCTTGGCCTGGTTCACCATGAACTCGCTGTTGAGCGCGAAGAGCTGCTGCTGCGGCACCGTGGTGACGTTGCGGCGGTCGGCGGTCGCGTTGGCGTCGGGGAAGTCGAACATCCGCAGCAGGCCGTCGAGTTCGTGCCGGCTCACCTTGGCGTAGACCGTGCGGCGGCGGGCGGCGGGGTCTTTGAGGTCGAACGGCGGGCCGCCGACGGTCGGGTCGAGGTTACCGCTGACGAAGAGCAGCGAGTCCCGCCACGCCTCCACGTCGAGCCGCCGGCGTGTGCCGCGGGCGAGGTAAGCGTTCGGGGCGTCCGCCGCCGGTTCGCCAGTGCCGGCCGCGAGTCGGTACGCGGCCGACGCCAGGATTTGCCGGTGCAGCCACTTCAGCGACCAGCCGTTGCGGACGAACTCGACGGCCAAGTGGTCAAGCAGTTCGGGGTGGGTCGGCCGCTCGCCGAGCGCCCCGAAGTTGCTCGGGGTGGCGACCAAGCCGCGGCCGAAGTGCCACGCCCAGACGCGGTTGACGATCACGCGGGCGGTCAGCGGGTTGCCCGGCGACGCGATGGCGTCGGCGAGGTCGAGCCGGGTGAAGTCCTTGGCCGGCACCGCCCCGGCGGGGGCGAGCACGCGCAGGAAGCCCTTCGGCGCGGCCTCGCCCTTGGTCGCCGGGTTGCCGCGGATGTAGACGCTCATCGCCTGCCCCGCCCCCGCCACGACGTGGGCGGTCGTCGGCGCGGCCGGAGACGCCTTCTTGACCTGCTCCACGTCGCCCCGCAACGCGACCAACTTCGGCTTGGCGTCGTCAGTCAGGAACAGCTTCTCCGCGTCCGCCGGGGCGACGAACAGCGGCGCGGCCGGGTCGAGGAACACCGCCTTGGCGAGCGGGTCGGCGGGCTTCGCCTTGGCCCCCTTGACGCCCGGCGCGTCCGGCAGCTCGACCGCGACGACCTTCGCTTGCAGCGCCTCGGCGACGGCGAGCACTTCGGCCGGCGTGGCGTCGGGCTTGAGCGCGAACCAGTCCTTGAACGCGGCCGGGGCCTTGCCGGCGTTGGCGGGGTCGAGGAACTTGGCCCAGCGGCCGACGAAGTACGGCGAAAGCCCCGGCTCCGCGGCCGGCTTCGACTTCGCCTTGGCCGCCCGTGCCGCGACGAGGTAGCCGGCGGTCCGTCCCGCCGCGTCCTTCGCCGCCGTTCGCGCCGCCGCGGTCAGCAGGGCGGTGACCTTGGCCTCGGCCGCCTTGACCTTCTCCTGCGCCTCGGCGTAGGACTTCACCGCGGCGGGCGTGGCCAGCGGGGCGGTCGTCAGCGACGTGCCGTAGTAGACGCCGGCGATGGCGTAGTAGTCTTTCGTCGGCACCGGGTCGAACTTGTGGTCGTGGCAGCGGGCGCAGGCGACCGTCAGCCCCAGGAAGCCGCGCGTCAGGGTATCGACGCGGTCGTCGAGCTCCTCGGCGATGGCCTGCTCGCGGGCGGTGTTCTTGTAGTAGTCCGCGCCCAGCCCCATTAGCCCCAGCCCGGCGAGCCGCGTGAACGGGTCGCCGACCGACTCGGGCACCAGGTCGCCGGCGATTTGCAATCGCACGAAGCGGTCGTACGGCATGTCTTCGTTGAATGCCCGCACCACCCAATCGCGGTACAGGTACGCGTTCGCCTTGGGCGTGGTGCCGAAGGTGTGGGCCTGGTCCTCGGCGTAGCGGGCCACGTCGAGCCAGTGCCGGCCCCAGCGCTCGCCGTAGCGGGGCGAGGCCAGCAGCCGATCGACGAACTTCGCCCAGGCGTCGGGCGACGGGTCGGCGGCGAACGCCTCGGTCTCCTCGGCCGTCGGCGGCAGGCCGGTCAGGTCGAGCGTCGCGCGGCGGGCGAGGGTCCGCCGGTCGGCGGTAGGCGTGGGGGTCAACCCCTGCTCCGCCCACTTCGCCCGGACGAAGGCGTCGATGGCGTTACCCGCCGCGACGCCGCCCGGCACCGCTTGCGCCGTCGGCGACTTGAGCGACCAGAAGGCGCGGCCCTTGTCGAGGTCGATGCCGGCGGCGGGCTTGGCGGCGGACGTCTCGCGGGGGTCGGCGGCCCCGTCGCGCACCCACTTCTCGAAGTCGGCGATCACGGCCGCGGGGAGCTTGCCGGCGGGCGGCATCTGCACCTCGCCGTCGTAACGCAGCGACTTCACAAGCGTGCCCGCGTCCGGCTTGCCGGGGACGACCGCCGGCCCGGTGTCGCCGCCGGCCTGCCAGCCGGCGCGGGCGTCGAGCCGCAGGCCGCCGCGCAGCTTGCTGGCTTTGGCCGCCGGCTCCGAGTGACACTTCTGGCAGTGCTCGACGAGGACCGGGCGAATCTTGGCCTCGAAGAACTCGACCGCCTTGGGGTCGTCGGCCGCGCCGGCGGGGGCGCACCCGAGGAGCAGGGCGACGCCGACGAGCGGTCCACGAAGCGACAGCATCAGGTACTTCCCCAAGGGGGTGTCAACGGGACGGGCGGCGGGGCGGGGAGTCAGCGATACGATTGTATCCGCGCCGAATTCCCGCCGCAATTCCCGACTGCGAATTTCGCGGGCGGTTGCGCTGGCCAGGGCACTTTGGCCCGGCTTCGGCTCCGCCGCAGGCGCGTCATGTTAGCCCGACGCGCGAGCGAGGGTCGAACGCTGGTGAGACAAGGTTCACGGTCGGACACAGTCCAGCAGTTGACTGCACGCGTCGC
>JANXTD010000134.1 GCA_025352585.1 Fimbriiglobus sp. | reverse complement strand
CCCCGAGTCCTTCCCGCGGCGTGGGGTTCACGCAGTGGGAGATGACTCGGGGGACTTCCGTCCCCCGCTCGCCGGGTCACTCCACGTCGAACAGCAGCAGCTTGCCGCTCGACCCGGCGACGGCGCAGCGCGTGCCGTCGGGCGTGAAGGCGACGTGCTGCAAGTGGCCGACCTGCCAGTCGAAGGTGCGCAGCAGGCCGCCGCCGGCGAGGTCGAACAGCGACACGCCGTCGTCGCCCGTGATGCCGGCGAGGGTCGCGCCGCCGGGGTGGACGGCGACATCGCGGAAGTGCCGGCCGGTCGGGTGCCGCACCGCCAGCCGGCTCGGCCCGCCGGCCCGCGCGTCCCACTCGAAGATGCCGGACTGCACGCCGGAGAGGAACTTGCCGCCGTCGGGCGTGAACCGCTTCCACAGGTAGGAAACGTTCCGCGTCTCGAGATGGGCGACCCGCTGGCCGTCGGCCGTGCGGTGAATCGCCCACGACTCCCGGCCCTGGCCGGTCGCGTCCCCCAGGAAGGCGAAGTGCTCCGAGTCCGGCGTGAACAGCGGCCGCTGCCAAGAGGTCGTCGCCTCCGGTAGCGACCAGACGAGTTCCCGGTGTAACCCCAGGGAGTCCTCACCGAGCCGCCAGCAGCGAAAGCCGTCGCGAGACTCGCGCTGCAAAACGAACTGGCCGCACGGCGACGCGGCCCCCCAAACGGACCGGGCCCAGACGGGGGGGGCGTCCGCCCGCTCCCAGCGGACCGTTCGGCCCGCGACCGGGTCGTGGATTCGCCACCCGCCGTCGGTGTCGGTGAAGAGCCGTCCGTCGTTCCGGAACTGGAGCGTATCCGACGACTCGGCGTGGCGGGTCGGCTTCGCGTCGGGGTCGAGCAAGTCCCAGACGTGCAGTTCTGTCAGCCCCCCGGCGGCGACGTACCGCGAGTCGGGCGAGACCGCCAGGTGGTAGATCGCGCTCCGCCGGCCCCGCAGAATCTGCATCGCGTCTCCGCATGCTCAGAGGTCGAGGTCCCAGACGACGACCTTGCCGCCGCTGCCGCCGCAGGCCGCGAGCAGGCCGTCGGGCGACACGGCCACCGCGGCGAGCTTGCCGGCGCTCCAGGCGTAGTCCTTGACGAGTTGCCCCGTCGCCACGTCGAGCACGCGCACGGTGCGGTCGGCCGAGACTTGCAGCAGGTGCCGGCCGTCGGGCGTCAGCGTCGCCCCGTGGACCGCCCGCGGGCAGGCCGGGTAGGCGATGGCGACCTTGCCGCGGTCGAGGTCGATGGCGTAAATCTTGAACACCGACCAGACCAGGAAGCGCGAGCCGTCGGGCGTGAACAGCCCCGGCTTGAGGTGCGTGACCGGCAAGTCGATCTCCTTGACGAAGCGGTCGGCGGGCAGGTCGTAGAGTTGGAGCTTCCCGTTCGAGTACGTCACCGCCCGCCCGCCGTCGGGGCTGACCGCGGCGTACGGGTCGTACACGTTGAGTCTCTCCGCCTGGGTGTCGGATCGCCGCGTCAGGAAGGGCGGGGCGGGCCGCCAGTCGGGGGCGCGGTAGAAGCCGTCGGCGTACTGGACCTGCCCCCTGCGAGTCCAGGCGTGGCCGCCGGCCATGAGCGTCTGCCCGTCGGGCGACCAGAGGAGGAAGTCCGGCTCGAAGGCTTGCAGCGGCTCGCCGACCCAGCGCGCCTCGGCCAGCGAGTAGACGCCCAGGCCCCGCGAAGGGGTGTCCCGGTAGCTGTAGGCGACGACGGACTGGCCGTCGGGCGCGAACAGGAACGGGGTGAAGCCGCACTCGGCCTCCTCGACGCGCGGCGCGCGAGTGTCGAGGTCCCAGACGCATAGGCCGGTGCCGGTGCGGGCGGCGAGTTCGTTGCCGGGGAGGAATTGCAACTGCCGCACGCCGTCGCGGCCGCGGGCGTCGAAGACGATCATGCGCGTGACTCACGGTGGACAGATCCCGGCGAGCCGGAAGCGTGAGCGACCGGAGTTCGCACGCTCGAAGAACTCCAGGCGCTGACGCTTCCGGCTCGCCGGGGATTAGTCTACCGAGTCGGTCGCGTCGCCGAGGAGACCTTTGCCGCGCAGGATCGCCAGACACTCCGCGAGTTCCTTGGTGATGATCCGCGCCACGTTACACCCGCTTGCGGACAAACTCTTGGAGGACCGCCAACTGTTTCGTCGGCCCCGGCCCGAACTTTCGCCCCGACGAGAACTTGTCGAAGGTGTCGAGGATCATCGCCTTGAGGTGTTCGACGGCCTCGAACTCGTTGTCGCCGAACGCGGACAAGTTGGCGTCGGGGAAGCAGGCCGAAAACTCGTCCTCGTCGGCTTGGACGGCGACCGAAAACGGCTTCAACGCGTCGTAGGGTTCCGGGGCGAACGTCTGGACGGGGACGAGTGTCGCCGGGCGGTTGGCCTCCAAGTTCAAAGTCGGCGACTTGATGACATCCCCTGCGAATTCAGTTCGGGCGTCACACGCGGGCTTGCCAGCCGCGGGGGTCGCGTCGGTCGTGGTACACGGCGATCACGGCAATTTGCAGCGGATCGACGCGGTAAAAGACGCCGTAGGGGAACCGACGCACGGCCACCCGTCGTACCCCACGCGAGACTTCGGCGACACTCAGCGGCGCGAACGTAATGCGGCCAAAGGTCGCTTCCACACACACAATCCAGCGGTCGCCCAAGCCAGTGCGTTGACCGTCGTACCACGTCCGGATGTCGGCAAGGTCGGCTTCCGCCTCGGGCGTCAGGACGAGCGGCAAGCTCACGATTGGGCCTGGAGGCGAGCCTTCACGTCGTCCCAACTCGAGACGGCTTTCGGGTCCGCCTCGTAAGCCGCGACGCGACGCTGTAGGTCTTGTTCCTGCTCCGCCGTGAGGGCGAAGTCGGCACCCTCGGTGGCGACGCTCTCGAAGATCGCCTCGGCGAGTTCGATCCGCTCGGCCACGCTCAGCCGGTCGATTCCCAACGACTCCAAAGTCGGCGACATCGGCGTCCCTCCGTCAAAATTGAACCCGACCGTGGGCATGATACCACAGCGAACGGGAGTTTGCCCAGCCGCAAACGCAATCACCCCGCGCAGGCGGTCGCCTGGCGGGGTGGTCGTAGTCAGTCTGGCGAGGTTACGCGCGGCCGAGGGAGGCCTTGCGGGCGGCCTTCTGCTTGCGGACTTCGGCCCGCCGACGCTGCTCGCACGGCTTCTCGTAGTACTGGTGGGCGCGCAGTTCCTTCTGCATCCCGCTGCGCTCGATGAGCTTCTTGAAGCGACGCAGTGCCTGTCCGATCGGTTCCTTGTCGTGAACCCGCATCCGCAAACCCATTCCAGCCCCTTATGACAGTCGCCCGAAGGCACGCCGTGAGTTTCGCCAATGCCACACCTTATCGCGGCAGTGCAAGTCGGCAAAGCCCGCTTTCGCCACT
>JANXTD010000132.1 GCA_025352585.1 Fimbriiglobus sp. | reverse complement strand
CCCGCCGGCGTACCATGCTACGGTCCCGCCGACGCCGACTCTCCCCGTACTCCGTGCGCGAAAGACCCCGCCCGATGGACGACGACCAGATCCAGGACCCCGTCCCGCCCGCGACCCCTCGGCCGTCCGGCTACGACACGCCGGCGTTCACCGAGGAGACGAAGTTCCTGCGCGGCCCGCAGCGGCGCGGCTACGAGTTCGGCCAGGCGGTCAGCGTCTTCCGCGAGATGATCTACGGCTTCCGCAAGCTGCACTTCGCCGGGCCGTGCGTGACCGTGTTCGGCTCCGCCCGCTTCCCCGAGACGCACCCGTACTACGCCCTGGCCCGCGAGGTCGGTGCCCGGCTGGCCCGCAAGGGCTTCACGGTCATGACCGGCGGCGGCCCCGGCATCATGGAGGCGGCCAACCGCGGGGCCAAGGACGCCGGCGGCCGCAGCATCGGCTGCAACATCCTCTTGCCGCAGGAGCAGTACGCCAACCCCTACCTCGACCAGATGATCGACTTCGAGCACTTCTTCGTCCGCAAGCTGATGCTCATCAAGTACAGCTACGCCTTCGTGGTCCTGCCGGGAGGCTACGGCACGATGGACGAACTCTTCGAGGTGCTCACGCTGATCCAGACCGGCAAGTTGCAGGACTTCCCCGTGGCGCTGATGGGCCGCGACTTCTACGCCCCCGGCATCGAGATGATCCACCAGATGGTCGAGCGGCAAACCATCAACCCGCTGGACCGCGACAAGCTGATTATCGGCGACGACCCCAAGGACGTGGTCGATCGCGTGACCGAGGTGGCGATGAAGCGCTTCGGCCTGCTCTACGGCGCTCAAGTCCAGAAGCGCCGCTGGTGGCTGGGCGAGTAACCGCCACTGCCCCGACGCCTGCCACCTCGCCCCTACCGCTTGACGCAGTACAGGCCTTTCACTCCGCGCAGTAGCAGTTTGTCGCCGGCGACGGCGGGGCTGCTCCAGAACAGGTCGTCGAGCTTGCCGCCGGCGACCGCCTCGAAATCGCCGCCGGCCTTGACGAAGACCGCCGTGCCGGTCTCGTCGAGGTAAAGGATCGTGCCCCCGGCGGCCACCGGCGCGGCCGCCACCGTCTTGGTTTTGGGCAGGCGCTCCTTGTAGAGTTGCTTGCCGGTCTTGGCCTCGTAGCACGCCAACCCGCCGTTGTTCAGCACGTACACGTTGTCCCCGATCGCAATCGGCGACGACATGCCGGGGGCCGCCCCGGTCTTGTAGAAGGCGACGAACTCGCTGTTCGTCTCGCCCTTTTTGAGGGTGATGTCTCCCGTCGCGCCGGCCTTGACGCCGATCAGCGGCGACACGCTGCCCGGCCCGCCGTTGCCGAACACCAGGACCTCCGCGGTCGCGGCCGGCGAGGCCGAGAAGGACGAGTCGATGCCGCCGAGTCGCCACAACTCCTTGCCGGTGTCCGGGTCGTGGCCGGTGACGGAGCCTTTGCCGCAGAAGACGACCTCGGTGCGGCCGGCCGACTTCCAGACGAACGGGCTGGCCCACGCCGTGCCGAACTTCTCGCGCGCGGCGACCCACTTCTCCTTCCCCGTGGCCGTGTCGAGGCAGATCAACCGGGCCTCGGACTCGTTGGCGAGAATCAGGTACAGCTTGCCGTCGTGCAGCGCCGGCGACGCGCCCGGACCGAGGTCGGCCGTGGTCGGTTGCGGCGGGTACAGGTTGCGCCACACCTCCTTGCCGGACGGGTCGAGCGCGGCCAAGACGCCGGCGGTCGCGAAGGAGACGTAGACCCGCTCCGCGTCGGCGCAGGGGGTCTCGGTGGCGTAGGTGTTCGTCGGGTGGATGGCGAACTTCGGCCGCCCGCTGGCGACCTTCGTCGCCCACTTCGGCTTGCCTGTGGCCAGGTCGAGGGCGACCAGGGTCCAGTCGATCGTGACCTTCGGGCCGGGGGCCGGCTGGCCGGGCACCGACTTGGGCATCCCGGCGATCCCGCCCATCATGTCCTTCGGGACGAACGGCGGGTCACTCACCGCGGTGGCGACGTACACGGTCTGCCCGACGACGACCGGCTGTGCCCAACCCGATCCAGGGACTTCGGCCTTCCAGGCCAGCTTGTCCGGGCCGATCTCGGTCGGCAGCGACCCGGCGGCGTGCGAGTCGCCGGCGGGGCCGCGGAACTGCGGCCAGTCGGCGGCGACGAACAACGGGACCAGCAGGAGCAAGACTCGGGACATGACTTGATCTCACGGCAAGTTCGAGGGATTCGAGGTCAAGGGCGGGGAGATGGGTTGCGACCGTGTACCAGTCCGGCACCCCCGCGCGCCGTCGCACGATGATAGTTTCCCTCTGGCGTGCCATTCCATCCCGGCGACCGGGAGCGGGCGACCGTCGTCACGCCGTCGCGTCGTGTGCCGCCGCCCGTTTGGGCTTCTTGGCTGTCGCGCGCTTCTTGGGGGCCGGAACCGGCGGCTCGGCGGGGACGACGGCGAGCCGCATGCCGAGGGCGTGCGTGACGCTCACGAGTGTCTTGAGCCTCGGGTTGCCGCGGCCGGAGAGGGCACGCGACAGGCTCGCGGGCTTCATCCCGGCTTTCTCGGCGACCTCGGCAAGGCCGCGGAACTTGGCCACTCGGTGCAAGGCGTG
>JANXTD010000124.1 GCA_025352585.1 Fimbriiglobus sp. | reverse complement strand
GGCTGAAACTTGCGTCCGTCGCCGCGGTGCCCCTGGCCGCCCGGCGGGCGTCCGCGCAGGGCGTGCCGGCGACGCCGTTCCCCGGCATGACGGTGCGGATGACCGAGCCGCGCAACGTCGAATTCCCCTTCGCCGAGTTGAAAGGCTTCCAGACGCCGACGGAGCAGTTCTACGTCCGCAGCCACTTCGCCCAGCCCAAGATCGACCTGGCGACCTTCAAACTCACCGTCGAGGGCGAAGTCGAGAACCCGCTGACGCTGACCCTCGACGACCTGGCGAAACTGGGCGAAGTGACGATGCCGCTGACGCTGGAGTGCGCCGGCAACGGCCGCGTCTCGCTGGTGCCGCAGCCGCGCGGGTTGCAGTGGGGCCTCGGGGCCGTCGGCACCGCCGACTGGACGGGCGTGCCGCTCGCCGCGGTCCTCGAGCGGGCCAAGGTCAAGCCGGGGGCGGTCGATGTCGTGCTGGTCGGCGCGGACTCGGGGGCGATCGCCGGCGACGCCCCGTCGCCGGGCGTCATCTCTTACGACCGCGGCATCCCGCTCGCCAAGGCGCTGAAGCCCGAGTCGATCTTGGCCACGAAGATGAACGGCGAGCCGCTGACCGCGTCGCACGGGGCACCGCTGCGGGCGGTCCTGGGCGGCTGGTACGGCATGGCGTCGGTCAAGTGGTTGTCGCGGATTATCGTGACCCCGAAGCGGCACGACGGCTTCTGGCAGACGATCGATTACTCCGTGTTCGAGCGCCGCGCCGGGTTGCCGTCGCTGGTCCCCGTGACGGCGATGCAGCCCAAGGCGTCGATCGCCCGGCCGGCGTTCGGCGAGGTCGTCGCGGTCAACCGGCCGACGACGGTCACCGGCGCGGCGTGGGCCGGCGAGGAGGCGGTCGAGCGCGTCGAGGTCAGCGTGGACGGCGGCGCGACCTGGGCCGCCGCCCGCTTCACGACCGACGCCAAGCCGATGTGCTGGCGGCTCTGGGAGTTCGCCTGGAACCCTGGGACGCGCGGCCCCGTCAAACTCGTAGCCCGCGCAACCGCGACCGGCGGCGCGACCCAGCCGCCCGCCCGCGACCCGGACCGGCGGACTTACATGATCAACCACCTCGTGCCCGTTGAAGTCCTCGTCAAGTGAGGGATGTCATGGCCCGGTTGCGTGCGGCGGTGGCGGCGTTCGGACTGTTCGCGTGCGCGGCCGCCGCGCCGGCGGAGCCGCCGGAGGACCCCAAGGTCGCGGCCGCCGTCGCCCGCGGTGCGGCGTCCTTGCAGCGCCTCCACGCGGCGGGCGTGCAGGGCGAGAGCGGGTCGGCGGGGCTGTGCGGCCTGGCGCTGCTCGAGGGCGGCGTCAAGGCGGACGACCCGGCGGTCCAGAACATCGCCAAGCACATCCGCACCACCTGGCCGACCGACACCAGGACCTACCACGTCGCGTTGGCGATCCTGTTCCTCGACCGGCTGGGCGACGCCAACGACATCCCGGCGATCCAACTGCTGGGCACGCGCCTCTACGGCGGCATGACCCGCGCCGGCGGCTACGGCTACGAGTGCGCGGACCTCGTGCCGCTCAGCGCGGTCGGCAAGTCCGAGGCGGAACTGACCGCCGGGAATCCGGCGGCCGCGCCCAAGCCCGAGGTCAAGAAGCCGGACAACGGCTTCCCCGCCGCGGTCGGCCGCAAGCCCAACGCCCCGGCAGCCGTCGCCGGCAAGTTGCACCCCAGCGTCGCCGGCTACAACGCCGCGGTGCGCCTGGCCGTGGGCGCGGGGGGGCGGCCGGCGGCCGGCGGCGACAACTCGAACACGCAG
This sequence comes from Fimbriiglobus sp., assembly GCA_025352585.1. Classification (GTDB taxonomy): domain Bacteria; phylum Planctomycetota; class Planctomycetia; order Gemmatales; family Gemmataceae; genus Fimbriiglobus. The sequence goes on along the minus strand of JANXTD010000124.1, from coordinate 1,961 downwards.
TTCGGCCTCATCGGCCTCTGGGTCGCCGCGCGGCACGGCGTCCCCGTCGATGACGCCTTCGTGCTGCTGGAGGCCCGCTTCCTGACTACGCAGAACCCCGGCGACGCCGGCTGGTCGTACAACGGCACCGGCGGGGCCTCCTCGCCGGCGATGACCTGCGCCGGGCTGCTCGGCCTGGCGATCGGAACCTCGCGCAACCAGCCCGCCGAGGCGGCCCCCGCCCCCGCGCCGGCCGCCGACAGCGGCGACCCGTTCGACCGCACCAAGAAGCCGAAGGCGGCCGCCGGCGGCGGCGTCAACCCGGTCGGCGTCAACCCGCTCGTCCCGGCCATGAGCGCCGCGATGCGCAAGGCGTCCATCGACCACGGCCTGAAGTACCTCGGCTTCGCCATCCGGTCGTCGAGCGGCCCCCAGAACGCGCCGGGGCAGTTGAGCGGCTTCAGCGACGTTTGCTACACCCTGTGGTCGATCGAGCGCGTCGGCATGGCCTACGGCCTCGACACGATCGGCGACATCGACTGGCACCGCTGGGGTTCGGCCCACCTCCTGGCGATGCAGTCACCGGACGGCGGCTGGCCCGCGGGGACGCACGGGGGGCCCGAGGTCGCCACGTCGTTCGCGGTGCTGTTCCTGTCGAAGTCGAACTTCGTCAAGGATCTGACGCGGCGGCTGACCGGGCAAGTCAAGGACCCCGGCAAGGCCGAACTGCGGGCGGGGCGCGACTTCAAGCCGCCGGCCGCAATGCTGCCCGCCGCGGTGCCCGAACCGGGCGTCCGCCCCGCCGAACCGGTCGCGGCCGCCAGCGCCCAGGTGATCGCCGAGGGCCTCGTCAACGGCCCGGACTTCCCGACGGCGCTGCGCGACGCGAAGGACACGAAGGGGACCGAGTTCACGGCCGCGCTGGTGAGCGCCATCCCGCGGCTCAACGACCAGCGTCGGGACCAGGCCCGCGACGCCCTGGCCGAGCGGCTGACGCGCATGACGGCGAAGACCCTGCGGACGATGCTGACCGACCCCGACTCCGAGTTGCGGCGGGCGGCCGCGCTGGCCTGCGCGATGAAGGACGACAAGGCGCACGTCGGCGACCTGATCGGCCGCGTCGTGGACCCGTCGGACGCCGTGGTGCAGGCCGCGCGGGCCGGGCTGAAGAGCCTCACGGGCCAGGACTTCGGCCCGCCGGCCGGGTCGGACGACGAGGCCCGCAAGAAGGCCGCCGGCTCGTGGAGCCGCTGGTACCTCAGCGACGCCAAGAAGTAGCCGCGTCCGGGGACTATTCGAGGTTCAAGTCGATTCGGGACGGCTGCGCGGCGACGACGGTCCGCAGGGGCGACGTGGCGACCGTCGTGTACTTCGCCGGGACGCCCATGCCCGTGACCATCACCGCGTACGGTCCGCCCGGCACCTCCGCGAACTCGTAGTGGCCTGCGTCGGTGGTCGTCGCCGTGAAGACGCGTGGCAAATTCAGGCCAAGTGAGACAATCGTCACGTCGGCCGCGGCGAGCGGCTTGCCCTGGTAAGTCAGCGTGCCCTCCAGCAACGGGGTGACCTTCACCACCGCCTTGGGCGGGTCAACGGGCTTCGCGGGCGGCTCCACGGGGGCCACCGGCTTCGCCTCAACGGGCTTGGCGAGTTCGGCCTTGAGGTCGGCACGGACCTGCTCGATGAGTTCGTGCAGTCGAAACGCCTGGACCTTGAGGTTGTCGCCCTTGGCCGTCTCGTTGAGGCCGTCTTCGATCGCCTTCAGGACGGCCGGGCGGTGCGCGACGAATGGCCGGACAGAGGAGAGTGCCCCTTCATACATGCGGTACGCGCCGGCGGGGTCGCCGCGGTTGTACAGGTCGGCCCCGCGGTTGTGGACTTCTTTGAGCGCGTCCGCGACGGCCTGCTCGAGTTGGGCCGCGCTCAAGCCCGCGGCGGGGGCCTGAGCGGTGGCCACGCCGTGGGAAGCTAGCAAGAGTAGA
>JANXTD010000095.1 GCA_025352585.1 Fimbriiglobus sp. | reverse complement strand
AAGATGACGGGCAAGATGTACTCCGACTTCTGGAGCCGACTGGCTGCGGTCGTGGCGATCGTCGGCTTCATCATGACGTTTATCCCCCAGTTCGTTTTGGGGTACAACGGCATGCCGCGTCGTTACCCGAACTACGCCCCGGAGTTCCAGTTCCTCAACATCCTGTCGTCGGCCGGGGCGTCGATTCAAGGCATCGGCTACGTGATGCCGCTGTTCTACCTGACCGCCTCGCTGTTCACCGGCCGCACCGCGGGTAGCAACCCGTGGCAGGCGACCGGGCTGGAGTGGCAGACGCTGTCGCCGCCGCCGATGCACAACTTCGAGGAGACGCCGATCGTCTACTTCCCGCCGTACGAGTACGCCATGCCGAACGGCCTGGGGATGCTCGCCGACGCCGGCATGGTCCCCGGTAGTGAGCCGGCCCCGGAACCCGTTCCCGAACTGGCCGCTGGCCGGAACCTCGAGGTCAGTCATGGCAGCTAGTGCCCACGCAACCGAGCAGGTCGGCCCCCCCGGGCCGGTCGCGCACCACTTCAACAACATGCGGCAGCAGCAGGCGACTGTGCGCTTCGGCATGTGGCTGTTCCTCGTCACCGAAGTGCTGTTCTTCGGCGGCGCGTTCTGCGCGTACACCTGCTACCGCATCTGGTTCCCGCGCGAGTTCGAGGCCGGCAGTGCGGCGTTAAACGTCGGCATCGCCTCGGTCAACACCATCCTGTTGCTCACGAGTAGCTTGACGTGTACCCTGGCGGTGCGGGCGGCCTACAAGGGCAATCAATCGGGCGTCAAGCTTTGGCTGGCGACGACCATCGCCTTGGCGGTGGTGTTCTTGGGCCTGAAGGCCCGAGAGTACCAACTCGACTTCGAGGAGGGGCTGATCCCCACCGGCAAGATGGTGACCGTCGAGGACCGCCAGGACGACGGCACGTATCTGCCCAAGTCGCGCTCGCTGTTCGCCGTCAAGGTCGAGGAGGCGTTGGCCCGCGAGCACGCGACGCTCCACGACCGGCACTTCGACATCAAGACCGTGAACATGGGGCGGGTCCAGCTCTTCTTCCTGTTCTACTACGTCATCACCGGGTTGCACGTCTTGCACATGGTGATCGGCGTCGGCCTGTTGACGTGGCAACTGATTCTCGCCCAGATGGGGTTCTTCAAGTACCCCGACCGGCACGTTTACATCGAGGTGATGAGCCTGTACTGGCACTTCGTGGACATGGTCTGGATGTTCGCGCTGCCGCTGCTGTACTTGTGCGGCCCGCACACGGGGGGCCAGGCGGTCCACCAGTTCATGTCGGCCGTCGGCCTCGGCACCGGCGTCAGCCACTAACAGGAGCGAACCATGCAGACTGCCCACGACGACCACGACCACTCCGGGCTTCTGATCCAGGAGCCGGAGGGCCACTCGGTGCCGCCGCTGGCGAGTACCCTGACGACGTTCGCCGTCCTGATCGTACTCGCCGCCGTCGCGCTATGGGTCGGCTTCTCCGACTTCGGCCCGCTCAAAGTCGTTGCCAGCCTGGCGGTGACGGCGGTTCAAGCCTCGGTGCTGGCGGTCTTCTTCATGGACCTGCGGCAGGCCGACAAGCTGACCTGGCTCTGCGCCGGGGCGGCCTGTTTTTGGGTCGCGATCCTGTTCACTTTTACGCTGACGGACTACGTCACGCGCCACATCGTGACGTACTAGTCCGCGGCAGGTGGGGGTTATGAGTCTCTCCGTCTCCCGCTTCGGTTGGGTGTCCGCCCGGCTGGCCGCCCTCGTGGCGGCCTGCTGCGTCGGCTTGGCCGGGGTCGCCTGGCTGAGTTGGTCGGCCTCCGAGTCGTCGGGGTACGACCCGGCCTTGCGCTACCCGCACCGCGCCGACGCCATCGTCTTGCAGCCGCCGAGTGTGGAGCCGCACGACGCGACGCCGGTGGGCAACCTCACGACGACTCTCGCCGGCTACGCCGACGTGCCGGGGACTTTGGTGGTCTTGCCGGGGTCGGTGGCGGTCGAGGAGCGTGAGGCGCTGACGGCGACGCTGGACACGCTGTTCGGCACCCCCGCCGCCCCCCGCGTCCTGGACAGCACCCCGGTCGGCGACTTGGCGATTTCGCCAACTCAACTCGCGGCGGGATCTCAAGTCTACCGGCGGCTCTGCAACCAGTGCCACGGCCTGACTGGCAACGGCCAGGGCAACGCCGGCGACTGGATCCACCCGTTCCCGCGGGACTTCCGCCTGGGGAAGTTCAAGATCGCCTCGAAGGGGTCGCGGCCCAGCCCCGGCGAACTCCGGCGGGTGCTGCGCGAGGGCGTGCCGGGAACCCGGATGCAGGCCTACGACTTGATCTCCGAGGCCGACATGAACGCCGTCATTGCGTACGTGATTCACCTGAGCCAGCGCGGCGAGTCGGAGGTGAAGACCCTGGTGACGCTCGCCAACGACGAGGGCACCGAACCGGCCGAGGTGGCGGCGCTCGTGACCGCCGCCGCGAACAGGTCGGCGGCCGACTGGCAGGCCGCGGCCCTGACGCCGAAGCTGACGCCGGTGACGCTGCCGACCGGGGACGACGCCTTGCGACGCGGCCACGCCCTGTTCACGCAGAACTGCCTGAGTTGCCACGCCGGCTACGGGCACGCCGAGAGCTTCCGCTACGACGCCTGGGGGGTCGCGGCGAAGTTGCCGGACCTGACGCGCGGCGAGTGGAAGTGGGGCCGCACGCCGGCCGACGCGGTGGCCCGCATCCGCAACGGCATCCCCGCCGCGAACATGCCCGCCAACCCGTCGCTGACGGACGCGGAAGTCCTCGACCTGGCGGCGTTCGCCCTGGCCCTGAGCCGCCCCGACCTGCTGCCGGCCGACGTGCGCGACGCCGTCCACCCGGACCCCGACGCCGAGTAGGCGTGACGCCGGCCGGCCCTTCGCGGTTGACACCCCATGACACCACTCATGACCAACACTGCCCCCGAAACCCCCTGGCGAGCCGTGCCGCGCTGGCTGCGGGCCTGGTCGATCCTGACCGCGTTGGCGGCCGGCACCGTCGTGGTGCTGGGGTCGCTGATCACCACGTTCCGCGTCGGCATGTCGGACCCGGTCTGGCCGACGGAGCCGTGGTTCCTGGTCGTCAACAGCCACGTCTGGGCCCACGAGCCGGCGAGCGGGTTCCTCATCGAGCACACGCACCGCTTCGTCGCCTGGGGCATCGGCCTGTTCGCGGTGGTTCTGGCCTTCGGGGCCTGGGCGACGGAACCGAACCGCAGGTTGCGGCGCTTCGGCCTCACCGCGTTGACGCTGCTGCTCGTCGCGTACCTGGGTTTGCACGGCGACATGCGTACCGCCTGGAGCGAGCGCAAAGCCGGGGGCGAACTCCACTGGCCGGCGCTGACCGTGGCGGCTTGCGGCGTCGCGGCCCTGGGTGTCCTGGCTGCGGGCGTGGCGTCGGCCCGGAGTTCGTCGCCGGCCAAGTGGTTCCGCGTGGCCACCGCAGTCGGCTTGGTCGCGGTCATGATGCAGGGGCTGCTCGGCGGCTTCCGCGTCTACCTCGATCAACTGATGGGCACGCAACTCGCCGCGATCCACGGCTCCTTTGGCCAGGTAACTCTCTCGCTCTTGGTGGCCATCGTGGTGCTGGCGGCCCCGCGCCGACGGGGCGACCTCGTCCCCGCCGACGACCGCGCCGGCGTGTCGAACCTGACCCTGGCTTTGGCCGCGGGTGTCGTCGTGCAACTCGTCTGGGGCGTCTGGGTGCGGCACCTGGGGTCGCCGGTCGCGCAGCGGCTGCACATCCTCACGGCGTTCGCCGTCGTCGGCCTGGTCGTGGCGGTGCTGACCCGTGTTTTCCGCTCGCCGCCGACCCGCTCGCAACTCGGCGGCTACGCCTGGGTTCTGGGCTTGATCGTCGCCGGGCAACTCGTGCTCGGCGTCGAGGCGTACTTGAGCAAGTTCGCGCTGACCGGCCCCGAGGCGCTGAAGCCGCCGGAACTGCGGGCGATCACGAGTTACGGGGCGGTCGTGCGGACGGCCCACACGCTCCTCGGCGCGGCCCTGCTCTCGACCGCCGTCGCATTGGCCGTGCGGGCTGGGCGCTGCCCGGTCGAGCGGCCGACGGTACCCGCCGACGACACGCCGTCGCGTCGCGAACCGGCCTTCGCGACCGGGGCCGCGTAGAATGACCCCTGCCCGACAGCCCCGGCGGAGTACGCCCTTGAGTCTCGCCGCGGAAATCCCAGCGAAAGCGTCGTTCATGGCCACGCCGACCGCCGCCGCCCCGCGGCGGGTACGCTCGCCGCTCGCGGACTACTTCGAGCTCACGAAGCCGCGCATCGCCGTGATGGCGCTGGTCACCGTAGCGGCCGGTTACGTCCTCGGCTCGGCCGGCGACTTCCACTGGCCTGGCCTCTTCAACGTGCTGCTCGGGGCGGGACTCGTCGCCGCCGGCGGCAGTGCGTTGAACCACTGGCTCGAGCGCGGCCCCGACGCCCGGATGCACCGCACCTCGCGCCGGCCGCTGCCGTCCGGCCGGGTCGCCGCGCCGGTGGCCCTGGCGTTCGGCGTGACCCTGTTCGTCGGCGGCGTGACCTGGCTGTACTTCACGCTGCCGTACCCCGGCGCGAGCGTCGCCGCCGCCGCGACGGGGCTGCTTTACGTGGTCGTTTACACGCCGATGAAGCGGCTCACGAGTTGGAACACCGTCGTCGGGGCGATCCCCGGCGCGCTGCCGCCGATCATCGGTTGGTGCGGGGCCCAGGAGTCACTGACGCTGAAGGCGGTGTCGCTCTTCGCGATCCTCTTCGTCTGGCAGTTGCCGCACTTCTACGCGATCGCGTTCATGCACCGCGAGGACTACGCCCGCGGCGGCATGCGGATGCTCCCGGTGGTGGAGCGGCCCGACGGCTTCTACACCGGCGTCGCGACCGTCGGGACTGCCGCGCTGCTCGTGCCGGTGACGGCGTTGCCGTTCGCCGCGGACGTGGGCCACTGGCTGTACCTGCTCGGGGCGATGCCGCTAGCCGTCTGGTTCTTGTTGCGGGCGCTCCGGTTCGCCCGGCACCGCACGACGCTCACCGCCAAGTCGGTGTTGCGTGGCTCGCTCGTCTACCTGACCGGCGTCATGATCCTGCTC
>JANXTD010000036.1 GCA_025352585.1 Fimbriiglobus sp. | reverse complement strand
GCATGGGGTTTCACGGACCCGCGAAGGTCGAGAAACCCCCGGCTCACGCCGACGGCTCGCCGGGAATACTAAACGTCGAGCTTCCACGGGCTGCGCATCGGCCGCGCCTTCATCGAGTTGCCGAGTTCGGCGTTCTCGCCCGTGAACGTGTTCGCCTTCGGGTCCCAGGTGAACGCCTTGCGGGTCTGCAACGCGATCACGCCGAGGTGGCAGACGATCACCGAGCCGCCGCCGACGGTCGCGTCGCAGATCGGCTTCTCGCGCGACTTGAGGCACTCCAGGAAGTTGCCCATGTGGCTGCCCGGCCGCGACGGGTACAGCTTCGGGTCGTCCTTGCCCAGCGGCTCCGAGAGGATCTTCGAGTCCGACGCCAGGATCAGGCCGCGGCTCACGAACACGGTGCCGGTCTCGCCGAAGATCATCACGCCGTTCTCGCCGCCGTCGATGGCCTCGAGGGCGACTTCCTCCTTGACCTTCACGTCCGGCTTGCCCTCGACCTTGACCGTCTTGGTGACGGTCTTGGTGACCGGCTTGCCGTCGGCCCGCACGAGGCCCTTGACCGACGTGCCGCGGCCGTCCATCGCGATCACCTTCGCGCCGTTGGCGTAGGTGTACTGGACCTTAAACGTGCCGTGGGTGTTGTAGCCGTCGCCGGACTTCAGCACTTCCTTGGCGTCGAGGATCTCGACCCCGGTCGGGCCGCTGCCGTCCATGTTGAGGCACCACTGGGCGATGTCGATGTGGTGCGCGCCCCAGTCGGTCATCTTGCCGCCGCTGTACTCGTACCACCAGCGGAATTCGTAGTGGCAGTTGGTCTTGCCGCCCTTCTCGCGGTACGGCACCTTGGCGGTCGGCCCGAGCCACATGTCCCAGTTGAGGCCTTCGGGGGCCGGGGTTTCGGGGATGGGGCCGCTCTCGGGGTTGCCGCCGATGCGGCACTCGATCAGCTTGACCTTGCCGATGCGGCCGGCCCGCACCACGTCCGCGGCGAGGCGGAACTGCGGCATCTCGCTGCGCTGTTGGCTACCCGTCTGCAAAACCTTGCCGGTCTCCTTGACGACCTTTTGCAACGCCAGCGACTCCTCGATGGTGAGTGTCAGCGGCTTCTCGCAGTACACGTCCTTGCCCTTACGCAAGGCGTCGATGGCGACCAGGGTGTGCCAGTGGTCGGGCGTGGCGACGACGACGGCGTCGATCGACTTGTCGTCGGTGAGCCGGCGGAAGTCGGCGAACTCCTTGGCCTCGTAGCCGTCCTTCTTGAAGATTTCGCCGGCCCGCTTGAGGTGCCGGGCGTCCACGTCGCAGGCGGCGACGTGCTGGGTCTGCTTGAAGCCCTTGGTCCCGCCGTAGACGCCCAGCGCGCGGCTCTGCGGCGAGCCGATGCCGACCCAGCCGAAGTTGATCTTGTCGTTGGCCGCGGCGACTTTGGCCTTGGTGGCGCGAACCACCTCGTCGGCGGCGTGGACTTCCTTGGCGTACCAGAGGGGCAGGCCCGAGGCCGTGAGGCCGGCGAGCGACGCGTGCATGAAGCCGCGTCGGGAAAGCGTACCGCGTTCGATCATGGGGGGTCACCGTGTGCGGGAAGGTTCGGGCGAGGGGGGGAGTGTCCGCCGGGGGCCATCATAACAAACCGCCCGCCGCCCTGTCCGCACAAAAATCCCCCGAACCGCGGCGACTCAAGGGGCGATCGGCGGCGGCACCGGGACCGGCGTCGCCGGCAGGCCGACGGTCGGCTGCCCGGAGACATAGGCCGTGTTCACCACCGTCGCCGGCGGGGCCGCCGCCAGCCCGGTCGCGGGGCGGGGCATCAGCCGGCGGTAGTGGATTTGCCACTCCTTCTGCGGCGTGGCGACCGACTTCGTCGTGGTCGTCTCGCGCGACGCCGGCAGGAACGGGATGCTGCTGTGCATCGTCAACTCGGACTGCCGGTCCTGCATGTTCGTGGTCGTGTAGCCGGTGGTGACTTCCTTCTCCTCGACGATCTCGTAGTTGGCCCCGAGGTGCGCCGCGATGATCTTCTTAGCCGCGCTCTGGTGGTAGTGCGGGAACGAGTCGGAGTTGGCCGGCAGCGCGACGATCCCCTCGTCGGCGGTCCGCTGCACGACCCGCGGCGACTGGCAGCCGGCCGCCCCGAGGACCACCGCGACGAAAAGTGCGCAACGCATCGTGAATCCCCCAAGGACCGGGCCGTCTCCCCCGGCGACCGGCATAGCGTGCGGCGCGGGGCGTGTCGAGGGCGGAGTGTTCCGCGGTCCGGGTGCGGGCCACGCGCTTCGCGGCACGGCTGGCGAGACGCTTGCGTAAGCTCTGACAGTCCGCCACATCTTTGGGGTTGACAGGTCGGCCGGGGTGGGGTCACTTCGGGCGCACCCCGAGGAACCGCCGTGACCGATCTGACCCTGCTCGCCCCGCTCGCCCCGCTCGCCGACACCCTCTTCCCCGGACTCGACTTCTCCGGCCACGCCACGCTCGAGGACGACCTCGGCCCCGTCGGCAACGGCGGCGGCCGCGGCTGGCTCGCCCACCAGACCCTCGCGGTCGACCCCGACACCCGCCTGGCCCTCGGGCTCGTCAGCCAGATCCTGCACGTCCGGCCCGAGACCACCAAGGGCGAGTCAGCCGCCGACTGCCGCGACCGGCTCGACCGCGAGAGCCGGCTGTGGCTGCGGGGGATCGACGAGGTCGGGCCGGTCCCGGCCGGCTGCCACTGGGCCGCAGGTGCGCAAGGGGGAGTCGCGGCGCGAGCCGGTGCCGGCGGTGCGTGTCTGGGAGGCCGACGCGGCCGAGGGCGCGGGGGCGTTGGAGTGGATCGTGCGGACCAACGAGCCGGCCGGGACGCCGGCGGAGGTCGAGCGGGTGGCGCGGTGGTACTCGTGCCGGATGCAGGTCGAGGAGTTGTACAAGGTGCAGAAGAGCGGGGCGTCGGTGGAGGGTTGCCAGGTGCAGAGCGTGGGGAAGATGGCGGCGTTGGTGGCGGTGCTGAGCGTGACCTCGGTGGCGACGCTGAACCTGCGGCTGTCGGCGCGGACGCCGGCGTTGGCGGACTTGCCGGCGGAGTCGGTGGTGCCGCGGGCGTGGGTGGAGGTGCTGGGTCGGATGCAGTCGGGCCGGGTGGTGTCGTACACGGTGGGGGAGTTCTGGGTGGAGCCGGCGCGGGCCGGCGGGTACATGAAGAACCCAAAGAAGCACCCGCCGGGGTGGCAGACGCTGTGACGCGGCTGGACCCGCTTCCACAGCATCCTCCGCTACGAGCTGTCAAGGGCAGAGATGTGCCAAACTGTCAGGCGTAAGCTGGCGGGTTCTAGAGAGCCCCTGTCGGAACAACCCCGACGTGGGGAACGCCCTGACCCTGGTTGGCTTAGAACCCGCCAGCTTACGCAGGCGGCTCGCGTAACCGGGCCGCGAAACGCGAAGCCCGCAATCCGCGGCCGTCACTTCGCGAGCGTCACCTGGAACTCGACGGCGTAGGGCTTGAGTGCCGGCAGCTTCGACACGAGTTCCGCGGCGCTGCGGGCGTCGGCGGCGCTGGCGGCCTGGAGGCGGACGGCGACGGCGCTCGGGCCGGTGTGCTTGACCTCGAGGACGGCGGCGAAGCCGTAGGTGGCGTTGCGGATCGCCTGGTCGAGCGTCGGCGCGCCGGCGTCGCCCGGCCCCTGGCTGCGGCCGACCGGCTTGGCCGCGCCCCACGTCGGCGTGGCGACCGCTGGCGCGACGGGGGCGGCGGGCGTGAACGAGGCCGGGACGACCGCCGGTGACAGCGGTGTGACAGTCAATGACGCCGGGGTGACACTGGCGGCCGGCGTCGGTGACACCGTGGCGACAACGGTGGCGACTGGCGGCGGCGACTTCGCGCCGGTGAAGGCGACGGCCGGGTCGGTCGAGGTGCTGTTCCACGTCAGCAGCGGCTGCGGTCCGGCCGGGGCGGGCGCTTCGGGCGGCGTCGCCGCGGCGGTCGGCGCGAAGGCGGGCGGCTCGCTGAGCCGCGGCGGCGGCGTGACCGTCGGCATCAGCGTCGGCATCGGCTCGGGGGCCGGCGGCGGGAACGTCGTCACCGGCAGCGGCGTCACCTCGGGCGGGGCGGGCGTCGAGAGCGAGGCCGCCTCCACGGTCGCGGTGACCGTCGCCGGCAGCGGCTGCGACGGGTCGGGCACCGCCGACGGGGCCGGCGTGGGCGTGCGGTCGAAGGAGCCGGCGACGTTGCCGACGGTGTAACTCGGCGGCTCCGGCGGCGCGGCTTGCGCCACGGCGGCCGGCTGGCCGGACGCGGTGACGGTCACGGGGAACGCGCCGGGCGTCGCCCCGGACTGCACGTACCAGTTGGGCGAACCGCGCGGCGACACGCCGTCGGGGGCGTGCGGGTTGCGGCCGGGCGTCACCGCGCCGTAGCCGTACCAGCGGTAGGCGGGCGGCCCGGCGTAGACCCCCGGCGTCGGCGAGGCGGCGTACTTCGCGGCCGGCGGCTGCATCCCCTGCGGCAGCGGCGTCGGCGTCGCCGACGGGCCGGCCGGCGGCGCGATGAAGCTCTTCACGCCCGAAAACGTACTCTCGGCCAGGCTCGGCTTCTTGACCGGGGACACCGACGCGGCCGCCTGCTCCGCGCCGGTGAGCGGCCGCACGGCGGTTGAAGTCGGCCCGGCCAACCAGCCGGCCGGGGGGCGGTCGTCGGGGGCGGCGGCGCGGGCCACCGGCGCGGCGACGACGCGGCCGATGCGCCCGGCCGGGGCGTCTTGGGCGGCGGCGACGGCACCGACGCTGGTCACGGCGAGGCCGGCGGCCAGGCACTTCCGGGTGAGCTTTCGCATGGGGACGGTCCTTGTCCGGGCGCGGGGTACGGGGTGCGGGGCGGTTAGCGGCGGGGTCCGGGGGCGGGGAGTGACGACGCCCGCGGCGGCTGGCTGCCGCCGAACGCGTTCTGCCTCGACCCCGAGCCGGGCGAGAAGCGCGACAGGCCGCCGTAACTCACCGGGTAACCGGACGTGGGGAACGACGGCACGCTCGCGCCGCCTTCGGGCAGGACGACCGGCTCCTGCGTCGGGTTGCCGGCGGCCGGCAGGAAGCCGCTACGCAGTTGGCTGAAGCCGCGCGTGCCGCCGGCCATCGTGCCCAGCGGCGACACGCCGTTCATCAGCGCCGGCCGCACGGCGTAGTAGTAGTTGATCGCCGGGTCGCCGCCGCGTAGCAGGTTCAGGTACGGGCTGAGCGGCGGCCGGTAGCCCGACGGCATCGGCACGCCGGCGGTCCCCGGCATCGACGGCTGCGGGTACTGGCCGGGGTACTGCGCCCGCCCGGCGGCGGCGGTCGCGGCGAGCGTCAGCAGGGTCAGGAGGGTGCGGGTCATGGTGTTACCTCGTGGCGGTGTTGCCGAAGCCGGTGCCGCGGCCCTGGACCTGGTTGACCGTACTCGCCCCCAGCAGCGTGACGCCGAAGAGCTTCTCGATCGGGGCGAAGACTCGGATGAGCGTGTTGTCGATCGTGACCAGCCGCTGGGCTTTGACGTACACGCGGTCGCCGGGCATGATCTGGTAGTTGGTCGTGGTCAGGCCGTGCTGCGTGATGCCGACCCAATCGACGGTCAGGATTTGCTCCGGGCAGTCGGCGTGCGGCGTGCGGCGGGCCACCCAGATGTTCCGCTTCGACGCGACCGAGGGCAAGCCGTTGACCGCCGCGAGGGCGTCTAGCACCGTCTCGCTGCCGGTGATCGGCTGCGGGATGACCTGCTCGCCGAGGCCGGCCCCGTCGAAGATGACGTAGAAGCGCTTCGAGTTGTACTGCGTCACGTCCATGACCAGCAGCAGCGAGTCGGGGTCCACGCCGGCGGACTCCTTGAACGCCCGCTTCGCTAAGTGTTCCCGCACGGCCTGGGCCGCCTGCTTGAGGGTGTGGCCGGCCACCGAGACCTCGCCGTAGATGCCGAGGTACACGGTCCCGTCAGGCCGCACGGCGTACTCGCTGAACACCGGCTGGAGCGGCAGGCTGCGCAGCTTGTCGGTCACGACCAGCTTGCCCGTCTTCTCGTCGCGGCGCGGCTTGTCGGTCTTGGGGTCGATCTCCGGCTCGCGGACCAGCACGTCGATGCGCAGCACGTCGGGCGGCTCAATGACGTACTCGGGCAGCGTGACCTTGTTCAACTCCGACGGGATCGTGCCGGGCGCGGGCGCGGCGACGGGGGTGCGGGAGTAGCGCGGCCCGAAGCCGGCGTCCTGCATCTGCGGCGAGAGGCAGCCCGAGAGCGCGGGCAGCAGTGCCGCCGCGACCAGCGCGAGTCGTCGAATCCCGTGCCCCATACTGCGGCCCTCCCTGTCGCCCCGCCCGCCGGAATGCCGGGGGGGTGCAACGTCTCTGGACTCTATCGGCGGCCGGTCAGGGCGAATTCACAAAACCTCGCCGCGGCAGTCGCGCTAACCGTCAAGGCTTACCGGGGCGCGTGCGCAACTTGCGCAAAGCGTGGAGTCGGGGTGAAGGCGAGCCAGGGGCGTGAGCGACTGGAGGTCTTCGCGTC
>JANXTD010000662.1 GCA_025352585.1 Fimbriiglobus sp. | reverse complement strand
AGGCGCGGGCGAGTTCCGCCCCCTTGCCGCCCAACCGCGGGGCGTCGTCGGGGGTCGCGTCGGCGAAGGAGACGGCGTCGCTCACTTCGGCTCCCGCGTGAGGATGGCCCGCAGCCGATCGACGATCTCCTCGACGGTCGGCTCCGCGAGGCCCTGCGTCGCCCAGCAGTCGGCCGCGCCGGACAGCAGCGCGATGGCGTCGTCGCGGCGCGAATCGACCGGCGTCAGTGTCACACCAATGTCACTGACGGTCGCTTCGGTGAGGGCGGCGCGGGGGCGGGGCCGGCCGTCGAGCGCCTCGTTGCACAGCCGGTCGGCGTCGCGGTTCTGGCCGCGCAAGACGTGCGTGAACGTGACGGCCCCCAGCCGCCGGCACAGCGCCGCCGCCTCGGCTTGCAGCGACTTCAGCTCGACGTTTTTGACCTTGTACTCGCCGCGCATCTGCTTGACGAGCAGCTCGCTGTCGCTGAAGACTTGCAGGTCGCGGACGCCGTAGGCGCGGGCGAGTTCGAGGCCGCGGATCAGCGCCGTGTACTCGGCGACGGTGTTGGTCGCGGTGCCGAGGCGGTCGCACTCGTCGATCGTCTCGTGGCCGGGGCGGCGCAGCACGACGCCGTAGGAGGCGGGGCCGGGGTTGCCGCGCGAGCCGCCGTCGATGTGCAGGGTTGCCGGGGGCATGAAGTGTCCGGGGGCGGGACTCGGGCCGATAGAATAGCGGCAATTCTACAGGAGAAGTGCGCGTGGGCGAACCCTGGCTGCTGATCGAGACCTCCGGCCGCGGCGGCTTCGTCGCCCTGGCCGTCGGCGACGCCGTCGTCGGCGAGCGGACGCTCGACCCGGCGCGGCGGCAGAACCGCGACCTCGCCCCCTTCGCCGCGGAACTGCTGAGCGCGGCCGGGCTGACGCCGAAGTCGCTCCGCGGGGTGATGGTAAGCGTCGGGCCGGGGAGTTACACCGGCCTGCGCGTGGGGCTAATCTCGGCGAAGGCGCTGGCGTACGCCGTCGGCTGCGAGTTGGTCGCCGTGCCGAGTTTCGCCGCGGTCGCCGCCCTCGCCCCGCCGGAGTTGCCGGGCGTCGATGTGATCTCCGACGGCTTGCAACGGCTGGTCTATGCCCAACGCTACGGGCGTGCGGGTGGGTTGATGACGGCGACGAATCCGCTGCGCATCCTGACGCTGGCGGAGTGGATCGCCACGGGGCCGACAGCGGTCAGCGGGCCGGGTGTGGCCCTCGCCGACGCGGCGCTCGACGCCAGTGTCATGCGGGTGTCAGTGGAGTTGCGGATGCCGACGGCGGCGAGTTTGTTCGCGGCCGGCCAGGGGATTCCGCCGGTGAGTCGGGACGAGTTGTTTTCGCTGGAGCCGCTGTACCTGCGGCCAAGTTCGGCCGAGGAGCAGGCGGCCAAGAGGGCGGCGAAAGCGTGACGGTCACTGTTTCGGCATGATCTGCGGCGGGGGGAGTTCGCGGCTGACATTCGGTCCCCCCGTCGGGCCGCCGAGCGGGGCCGGCTGGCCGATCACTGTCGTCGGGTAGCCGGTGAACTGCGGCGGCACGCCGACGGCGAACTGGCCGGGCGGGCCGCCGACGGGGCCGTGCGCGAAGGCGTCGTGCGGGTAGCCGCCGGGGGCCATGCCGATCGGGGCACCACCGCCGCCGCAACTCGCACAGCCTGGGGCACCGCCGCCGACGGGGAGGCCGACCGGGTAGCCGCCCACTTCGGCGTGCGGGGCCGCGACCGCCACCCCGACCGGGGCGGCGTGGGGGTTGGCGACGAACAGCGGGCGGTTCAGCACGGGGCCGCAGTAGTTGAGCCGGCCGAGGAGCGGCCGGGGGCCGCAGCAGCCGGACGACAGTTGGGCGAGCAGGGCGAAGCCGGCGAGGGCGGCCGCGGGGCGAAGTCGGGTCACGTCGAAACCTCCTGAGGGTGCGGCCGACTGCCGAGGGTCGTTGCCCGCCGACTCCCGGCGGGACGGGTCCACGTCGTCCGTTTGCGGGGGAAGTATTCCCGCGCTGGGAAGCGGGGCAAGCGGCGGGGGTGGCGAATCTGGGCAATGCCGGCGGAAGCTGCGCGAGTTCGCCCGGCCGGGCAATCGGGGAAGGCTCGCGAAGCGGGTGCGGTGGCGCGGGATGTGCGGCCGTAAAACGTACTAGTTTGCGCTAGTAGTTGTGACGCCGCGCGACGAACATGGCGGGGGGTACGCCCGTGCGGGGGCGACTGCTCTGGTCAGCGGCGTCTCAAGGAGCATCAATGGACGACTTTCGGCCGTGGCTGGCGTTGGCCTTGGTAGGCCTGTTTTTCGGCGGGTGGGTCTGGCTGCTGTTCCGCCGCCCGACCGGGCCGCGGATCGTGCGGTTCGCCCGCCGGTACATGGCCGAACACCCTGGGGCCGTCGCTGGGGACTTGAGGGACGCCCTGCGGCGGCAGTTCTTGGGCGGGGTCGAGCGGGCCGGCTGGGGGACCGCGTCTCAGGGACAACAGGAGGGCGAGGCGTTGGCCGCGATCGCCGAAGGGGTGCGGGACCGCTGGTTCCCGATCGACCGGGCGGCCATCGCCGGCAAGATCGAGGCGGCCGTCGCCATCGCCGGCCCCCGAGACAACGAACGCCCGACCTGACCGCCGTCACGCGCCCGACTTGATGCGCATGCCGTAGAAGCTGCGGTGGACGAAGAACGCCGACACCGCCAGGCACGCCAGCGACACGCCCAGCGCGAACGTCTGGCCCTGCTGCTTCGTCAACTGCACGCCGAGTTCGACCGCCAACAGCCCGAACAGCGTCGTGAACTTGATGATCGGGTTCAACGCCACGCTCGACGTGTCCTTGAAGGGGTCGCCGACGGTGTCGCCGACGACGGTGGCGTCGTGCAGCGGCGTGCCCTTGGCCTTCAACTCCGTCTCGACGATCTTCTTGGCGTTGTCCCACGCCCCGCCGGCGTTCGCCATGAAAATCGCCTGGTAGAGGCCGAACAGCGCGATCGACACCAGGTAGCCGATGAAGAAGTACGGCTCCAGGAACGCGAAGCCCAGGGTGGCGAAGAAGACGGTGAAGAAGATGTTCACCATCCCTTTTTGCGCGTACAGCGTGCAAATCTCGACGACGCGCTTGCTGTCCTCGACGGACGCTTTCTTGACGGAGTCGTCGAGCTTAATGTTGGCCTTGATGAACTCGACGGCGCGGTAGGCCCCCGTCGTGACGGCCTGCATACTCGCCCCGGTGAACCAGTAGATGACCGCGCCGCCGGCAATTAACCCCAGGAAGAACGGCGGGTACAGGATTGACAGATTCTGGAGCAACTCGGGCTTCAACTTGTCGGTCAGCTCCATGATAATCGCGAAGATCATCGTCGTCGCGCCGACGACGGCGGTGCCGATCAGCACCGGCTTGGCGGTCGCCTTGAAGGTGTTGCCCGCGCCGTCGTTCTTCTCCAAATTCTCCTTCGCCACGGTGAAGTCGGGGCGGAAGCCGAAATCCTTTTCGAGGGCGTCGGCGATGCCCGGCTCGTCCTCGATCTGCGAGAGTTCGTAAACACTCTGGGCGTTGTCGGTGACGGGGCCGTAGCTATCGACGGCGATGGTCACCGGCCCCATGCCGAGGAAGCCGAAGGCGACCAAACCGAAGGCGAAGACCGCGGGGGCGAGCATCAAG
>JANXTD010000027.1 GCA_025352585.1 Fimbriiglobus sp. | reverse complement strand
CCGCCGCGGCCGAACTTGTCCTTGCCGGCGAGCGGCACCGACCGGGCCACCGCGAAGCCGCCGCCGGCCTTGTCGCTGAGCGCGAAGTAGGCGTCGCGGGCGAAGTCGGCGGCGGCCTCGGGCGGCGTGCCGGTCGGCAGGCGGTAGTCGTCCACGCGGCGGCTGACCTCCTTGCGCGCCTCGGCCGACAGCTTCGCCGACGCCTGCCAGACCTGGAAGCCGCGCTGCCCCGTCGGCGAGTCCTTGGCCTCGACGTTGGTGTAGATTAGCCCCAACGCCTCGATCGTGCCGGTCACGCGCGCCGCCCTTCGGTGCCGCGCGGGGTGGCCAGCCGCAAGCCGTAGGCGCGGTGCCGCTCGCGGCCCCGCGGCGCGGCCGGCGGGTGGATCCGCGGGTTGAGGATGAGGTTCAGCCCGAACTCGCGCCGCGGCCGGCCGTACAGCGCCGGCCCCGCCGGGCCCTGCACCCACTCCAAGAGGCCGTCGCCCAGCCCGCGCCAGGTGGCGGCCGCCGCGCCGGCCCGCCGCAGCACGGCCCGCGCCGCCGGGTGCAACTTCGCCACGGCCAGCAGCCGCGCCAGGTGGTCCGGCGACACCGGCGTGTCGAGCAGGGCGTCGGCCTCGCGCCACTCGTCGGCCGTCGCCAGCCGCCCGCCCGGCGCGAGCCGCGCGGCGACCGCGACCGCCTCGTCCGGCAGCACGCCGGTGAGGAACAGCGTCTCCGGCGGCGCGGCGGCGGTCCGCCAACTGCCGCGCGGGTTGACCTGGCAGCAGTCGGCGTAGGGCAGCAGTTCCGGCCCGCCGGGCGACCCGTAGGCGACTTCAAATTGCGCCTTGAGCACCGGCAGCAGGCCGACGCAGACCGGGCCGGCGAGCGTGACGGAGGGGAAGCCGTGGGCGTCCAGGACCAGGGCCGGGGGCATGAGCGGCGGACCATGACGGGATGGGCGTCAGAACGAATGCGCCCAACCAAGATACGCCGCGGCCGTCCCACGCCCAGGGCGATTTCACGCCGGTCTCAACTTTTGCGCAACCGCACCCAGTAGCCGCCGTCGGACGGGCGGCCGGGGATGGCGACGTGGTCGGCCTCCAGCGTCAACGTCGGGTCGTCGCGCAGCACGCGGTCCACGAGGCCGCGGTTCTCGTCGTACTCGATGCTGCACGTCGAATAGACGACCGCGCCGCCGGGCCTGACGCGCCCGGCGGCCGCTTTGAGCAGCCGCGTTTGCAGGCGGATCAGGTGCGCGAACTCGTTCGGCTGCAACCGCTGCCGCACCTCGGGACGCCGACCCAGCACGCCGGTGTTCGAGCACGGCGCATCGACGAGCGCGGCGTCGAAGGGGCCGGGCGGGGCGTCGTCGCCGTCGGCGATCAGCGCCGTCTCAATGCAGGTCAGCCCGAGGCGTGCCGCGAGACTCGTCACCGTGGCGAGGCGGTCGGCGTCGATGTCGCAGGCGACGATCGTGCCGCGGTCCTGCATCAACTCCGCCAGGTGCGTCGTCTTGCCGCCGGGGGCCGCGCACAGGTCGAGGACGCGCATCCCCGGCCGCACGCCCAGCGCCGACGCGACGAGCATCGACGAGTGGTCTTGCACCGCGAACTCGCCCCCGGCGTAGCCCGGCAGGGCGCGAATGGGCACGCTGTCGAGCAGCCGTAAGGCCTGCGGGTGCTCGCCGTTCTCGGCGTCGATCGCCCCCGCCGCGAGCATCAGGGCGTAGTCGCTGCGCGGCATCTTGAGCGTGTTGACGCGCAACCAGGTGGGTGGGGGCGACTGGAAGTAGAAGGCCAGGCGGAAGCACTCGTCGGGGCCGAAGCGGTCGAGCCAGCGGCGGGCCAGCCACAGCGGCCAACTGAACGCCTCGACGAGGTACGCCGCCGTCTCGCGCCGCGGGTCGGGCAGGATGGCGCGGGTGAGCTTGCGGTAGCGGTTGCCGTCAATCGGCACGGCGTCGGCCGCGGCGTACTGGCTGAAGTCGGCCGTCACCGTCTCGGCGATGCGGCGCAAGACACCATTGACGAACCCCTTCGCCCCCGGCTTGTTGGCGTAGACGGCGAGTTCGACCGACTCGTGGACCGCGGCATGGTGCGGCACCTGTGTCAGGAAGACGAGCTGGTACGCGCCCAAACGCAGGATGTCGAGCAGCACCGGCTCGACGTTGGGCAGCGGCCGCTGGCAGAACGGGGCGAGCAGCGTGTCGAGCGTGCCGTGCCGCCGGCTGACGCCAAAGACAAGGTGCGTGACGAAACGGCGATCCTGGGGCGTGAGTTCGCTGTCGGCGAGCGCGTCGTCGAGCAGGTCGCCGACGAACCCCTGGCGCTCGCGCGCGGCCCCCAGCAGGTCGAGGGCGAGTGAGCGGGCGGTGGTCAAGTCGGGGTTCCTTCCGGGCCGAAGCGGGAGCCGTCGGGCAAGGGCGTGCCGCGCAGGAAGTCGCCGGCCGCCATCCGCTTGCCGCCCGCCGGCTGGACCTCCAGCAGTTCGGCGGGGCCATCAACGCAGGAGACGACGAGCCGCCCGCCGGCTACGGCTGCCGAACCCGGTGACAAGTCAATGTCATGCGGTGACGCCGCGGTGTCACCCGCTGTCACTTCGGTGACACTCAGCCGCAGCGGCAGCTTGCCGGGGCGGTGCAGGAACGTGTACGCCGTCGGCCACGGCTGCACCGCGTAGACGTGGTTCACGATCCGCGCCGCCGGCTGCGTCCAGTCGATCGCGCCCATCTCCTTGGTGAACTTCGGTGCGCGCGTCACGAGCGACTGGTCTTGCTTGGTGCCGACGGCGGTGCCAGCCTTGAGCTGGTGAACCACGGCGAGGCACAGCGTCGCCCCGAGGGGGCCGAGTTTCGCCTCCATCGCGCCGGTGGTGGTGCGTCGCGGGATCGGGACTTCGACGCGGGCCAGCATGTCGCCGGCGTCGAGGCCCAGCGTGATGCGGATGATCGTCACCCCGGTGACGGTCTCGCCGTTGAGGATGGCGTGCGCGATCGGCGACGCCCCGCGGTACTTCGGCAACAGCGAGGCGTGGACGTTGATCGCCCCCATCGTCGGTGCGGCGATCACGTCGGGCTTCAGGATTTGCCCGTAGGCGGCGACGACGAGCAGGTCCGGGGCGAACGCCTTGAGCGCCGCGACGCCGTCAAGCGTGTTGATATTCTCCGGCTGGATCACCGGCACGCCGTGGGCCGCGGCGATGCTCGCCAGGCCGACGCCGGTCTGCCGCGTCGAGCCGACCTTACGCCCGGCGTCGCGGTCCGGCTGCGTGACGAGGCCGGCGACGTTTTCGCCGGCGGCGAGCAGCGCCCGGAAGGTAGGCTCGGCGAACGTGCCAGTCCCCATCATGACGATACGCATGGCTACAGTTTCATCTCCGTGCCCGGCGGGAGCGTGCCCTTCTTGCGGGCGTCCTCGAAGTCCATGATAAAGCCTTCGAGGTACTTCTTGCTGCCCATGCGGGCGAGCGGCCCCATCTTGTCGATGAAGAGCGTCCCCTGCAGGTGGTCGATTTCGTGCTGCCAGACGCGGGCCGGCAGGTCGGCGCAGGTCATCTCGAACGGCTTGCCGTCGAGGCCGTAAGCCTGCACGCGCACCGTCTTCGCCC
>JANXTD010000017.1 GCA_025352585.1 Fimbriiglobus sp. | reverse complement strand
CCCGCGCCAGGCCCGAGTGGGGGTCCGGTGGCGCGGTTCCTAACGGTGAGATCGGTTGGGCGGGCGGTGCCGGTTCAGCGAAAGGCCGCAATCGCCCGGCGGGTCGGGAGTGCAAAAGTGAGCGGGCGGCGGGACTTCGGTGAGGAAGTGCCGCCGCCCGCCGAGTATCCCCGAGTGGATTTGAACCACTAACCTTCGCCTTCGGAGGGCGACACTCTATCCAGTTGAGCTACGGAGACGGCCCAATCGACACCCCGATTATAACGCCACGCCGCGGCTTGGCAAGCCAGCGGGGAGACAGTTCCGAAGCTCCGCCGCAGGCGCGTCTTGTTAGCCCGACGCGCGAGCGAGGGTCGAAACGGGCGAGGACAATGTCGATGATTGGTGACCGTACTATCGTCGCCATTCAACTTTGCTCTCGCCCGCTTCGACCCTCGTTCGCGCGTCGGGCTAACAAGACGCGCCTGCGGCGGAGCCACGGAACCCGAGCGATTACCGGCCCGCCCAGACTTTCAGCAGCTCGACGACCGTCGCCACGTTCACTTCGAGTTCCTCCAAACACACCCACTCCAGCGGCGAGTGGAAGTTGTGCTCGCCGGCCGACAGGTTCGGCGTCGGCAAGCCCTTGGCCGTGAGCTGCGCGCCGTCGGTGCCGCCGCGGATCGCCCGCGTCTTGGGCACCAAACCCAGCCGGCGTACCGCCTCCAGCGCGTACGGGATCGCCCGCGGCTCCTTCGCCATGCCGTCGAGCATGTTGCGGTACTGCGGCGTCACGGCGACATCGATCGCCGCCTCCGGGTACTCCGCGAGAAGTTGCCGGGCGACCGCGTGCAGCAGGTCGGCGTACTCGGCCAGCCGGGGCGTGGCGAAGTCGCGCAGCAGGATGTGCAGCGTCACCTTGGGCACGCCGCCTTCGATGAGGTACGGGTGCAAGAAGCCCTCGCGGTCGGCGGTCACTTCGGGGGCTAGCGTCCGCGTCGGCAGCCGCTCCACGAACATGCCGGCGAGCCGCACGGCGTTTGTCATGCGGCCCTTCGCCAGCGCCGGGTGGATGTTCACGCCGGTGATCGTCACCGTCGCCTTGTCGGCGCTGAACGTCTCCCCCTCGACCTCGGCGGTGCCGCTGCCGTCGAGCGTGTACGCTACTGCCGCGCCGAGGTCGGCGGGGTCGAGGTGCAAGACCCCCTTGCCGATCTCCTCGTCGCAGGTGAACACGACCTTCACCGGGCCGTGCGGGATCGTCGGGTCCTCGGCGAGGATGCGGGCGACCTCCATGATGATCGCCACGCCGGCCTTGTCGTCGCCGCCCAGCAGCGTCGTGCCGTCGGTCGTGACGATCGTCTTGCCGACGAGCGCCGCCAACTCCGGCGACTCCGCGACCTTGATGACCCGCGACCGGTCGCCCGGCAAGACGAGGTCGCCGCCGGGGTACTCGCGAATCACCTGCGGCTTCACGCCCTTGCCGCTGAATTCTGGCGACGTATCGACGTGCGAGTTCAGCGCGACCGTCGGGGCACCGGGGACGTTGCCGGGGATCGTGGCGTGGACGATCCCGAACTCGGTCATTCGCGCGTCGGCGTAGCCGAGGGCGAGCAGTTCGTCGCGCAGCATCCCGGCGAGGACGAGTTGCCCCGGCGTGCTGGGGTAGGTCGTCGAGCGCTCGTCGGCCTGGGTGTCGATCTTGACGTAGCGGAGGAAGCGGTCGAGGAGCGTGCGCATCGGGGGTTCACTCGGGGACCGGCGGGCGGCGGAGGCGTGCCACCACTTTAGTCTCGACGCCCCGCTTCGGGCAGACCGCCGCGACCGGGCAGCCGTCGCAGCGCGGACTGCGGGCGACGCAAACGGCCCGGCCGTGCAGGATCATGCGGTGGCTGAAGTGCGTCCACTCGGGCTGCGGGATGAGCCGCATCAGGTCGAACTCGGCCTTCACGGCGTCGGCGTGCTTCGTTAACCCCAGCCGACGCGACAGCCGGCCGACGTGCGTATCGACGGTGATGCCGGGGACGCCGAAGCCGTCGCCGAGCACCACATTCGCCGTCTTGCGGCCGACGCCCGGCAACGCGAGCAGTTCGTCCATCGTGCACGGCACCTCGCCGGCGTGGTCCTTGATTATGGCGACGGCGAAGGCGTGAATGTTCTTGGCCTTGTTGCGGAACAGCCCCGTCGTCTTGACGTACCCCTCGATCTCCGCCGGCGTCGAGGCGGCGTAGTCGTGAACTGTCGGGAAGCGGGCGAACAGCGCCGGCGTCACGAGGTTGACGCGGATGTCGGTGCATTGCGCCGACAGGATCGTCGCCACGGCGAGTTCGAGCGTGGTGGTGAAGTCGAGGGCCGTCGCCGACAGCGGGTAGTTCGCTTCGAGGGCCGCCATCAGCAGGGGGACGCGCTCCTTGAGCCGCGGCAGGCTCACGACGCCCGACTCCGCCGGACGAGCAGGTCGGCCCACGGGGCGGTGCCGTCGGTGACCTTCGCCCAGGGGGAGAGCTTGAGGAAGCGCAACGCCGACGGCTGGGCGGTCAAGATTTGCGGCAGCCTCGCCAACAGCCCGCCGTCGAGCGTGTGCGTGACCCGCGCCGCCGCCTGCTCGGCCTCCAGCGGCGTCACCCGGCCCCGCCGCATCGCCTCGCCAACGTGCCGGCCGACGGCGACCTGATGGAGTTCCAGCGCGGCGTCACTCGTGGCGAGGACAACGGCCCGGCGACCGCGCATGACCGCTTCGACCGCGGCGACGAAACAGCGGTCGTCGCCGGCCACGACCCCGACATCGACCGTCGGCCAGACGGGCGAATCCGTCGGGGCCGTCGGCGCAAAGTCTGCAAACTGCCGCCGCCGTTCGGCCAACTGCGTCGCCGTCGCAAGCCGGACTCGCTTGCGTGGCCGCCGCTGGTGCCGATCGACGTGCAGTTGCAACTCGACGGCCGCCCGCCGCGCCGTGAAGGCGTCGTCAATGGCCCCGACGCGGCAAGCCTCGCGCGCCGTCACGACCGCGGCCGGAGTGTCACTCCGCGCGGCTTCCCAGCAGCGTGGGTCGCCGGGCGCGACGCCGAACCAGGCGTCCGGCCCTGTCACGGCGTAGCGGTGGTCGCAGGCCGACGCCAGCGCGACGCCGGGGCCGACGCACGGCCCTTCCACGAACGCGACCGTCACGCACGGCAACTCCGCGAGTCGAGTCACAATGCGTTGACCTTCGGCGGCAAAGACTTCGCGGTCGGCGGGCGTGCGGAGGTGGTCGGCGAGTGCCGGATCGAAGCCACCGCAGAAGCCGCCGGGCAGTCCCGAGCGTACGACCAGCACTTCGACATGCGGGCAGCGGCTCACGGCGTCGAACGCCGCGCCGAGTTCGCGCAGGCGGGCCAAGTTGAGCGCGTTCACAGGCGTACCGGGGAAGCGCAGCGACAGCGTGGCGACGCCGTCGGCGAAGGCGACGCACACGGACTCGGAGGCGTGCAACATGCCAGACATCGTGCGGGAAGCCCCGCCGGCGGTCAAGGCGAAGTTGCGCGACCAGTCACGCGGCTCCGCCGCAGGCGACTCTTGTTAGCCCGACGCGCGAGCGAGGGTCGAAGCGGGCTGTGATAGTGCGTGGTGTCTACGGCTGCACCGTCACCGACTGTACGCGTTACCTCCGCCCGCTGCGACCCTCGCTCGCGCGTCGGGCTAACAAGAGTCGCCTGCGGCGGAGCCGAAACGCATCGCGGGATGGAGTCTCCATCGAGCGCGATCATTGCGACTCGGCGTCCCGTCTGGCGTCCTCGGCGTCCGCCTCAGCTTCGGCTTCCCGGCGGAGAGACTCGCGGTACTTCTTCCCCTCTTCGTTGACTTGTTCCATGAATTCGCTGTCGAAAGGCAGCCCGATGGCCTTCCGCCAATCTTTGACCGTCGGAGCGGCCAGTCGCGCTTCCAACTCGGCCACGCGAGCGGCCAGGGATTCCGGCGTCAACTCATCCATTGGGCACCTCAATCTCGTTGCGCGACACGGCAACGACACCCAACTACCCCACCAGGCTCACGCGCGGGCTGGCCTCGCCGCGGTAGATGCGGGCGATGCGGTCGCGGTTCAGCCCCAACACCTTGTCGAAGCGACTCAGCTTCATGCCGTCGATGCGCGGCGAGTAGTCGGCCAGATGGCCCAGCATCGCCACGTCGGCTTTCATCTCGCGGTCCATCACCCGGCCGAGGATGTACTTGCCCCAACTCAGGCTGTTCGTCGGTCCCGGCCACGTCGAGCGGCCGTAGACGATCGAATGCACGGCGGTCGTCGTCGCGGTGATCGGCGTGAAGAAGATGTAGAAGCGCCAGCGGATTTTCGACTCGCGCTTGCCGTCAGGGCTGGTCCACCAGTGGTCGTAAACCGTGTACAGCGGGCTGAAGTGCGTCGTCCAGTCGTCGTGGAAGTCGTAGTCGTTCGTCACGCCCAGCGCCCACGCGCTCAGCCGGCCCATCCGCTTGGTCGGGCCGACGTTGACCACCCGCACCGTCGTGTCGGTCGGCTCGAAGCGCACGCGGACCTCGTGCATGCGCTCGATGTCGTAGCCGAAACTCTCGTGGACGGTGCCGGTGTGCTCGATCTCGCAGAAGTTGTCGAGGGTGACTTCGAGCGGCGCGGGGACGACGTAATGGTAGTGGCCGATGGGGTAGTCGCCGGCGGGGTTCAAGTCGGGGAACGCCGGGTCGCTGCGGCGGCTCTTGAGCCACAACAAGCCCTCGTGGTCGCGCACGTCGTAGCTGGTCGTGCAAGCGTTCAACTTGGGCGTGCCGGGGCTTTCGCCCTCGCCGCAGGCGTCGAAGGTCCAGCCGTGGTACTTGCACTCGACCTTGTCGCCGACGACGCGGCCGACGCTCAGCTTGAGGCGGCGGTGCGGGCAGGCGTCATCGACCGCCGCGGGCCGGCCGGAACTGGTGCGGAACAGGCAGATCGCTTGCCCGGCGACGGTCACCGCCACGGGCTTGGCGCGTACCATTCCGGACGGACCGACGACGTTCCAGTGGTCGAGCATCCCCATCGCAAACACTCCCCCGATTCCGGACCTCGGTTGACCGGGGGGCGGGCCGCAAAGCTCGTGCCACACTCCGGCTCCGTGCGCAAGCGTACGAACGGCCGGAGTCCAGTTTACCCCACGAACACGCCGCCGGCGAACCCGGCGAGGGCGTCGAAGGCGAAGAGTTCCGGCGGCGTCACGGCCCCGAGGGACTTGCCGGCGTAGGCGGTCACGCGCGACCCGGCCGCGGTGCCGGCGCCGACCACGAGGTCGGCGCTGGCGTCGCCGTCGAGGTTCTTGACCGTGACCCGGACGCCGCCGCGACTGTCCACGTCGCCGGCGAAGAAGTTCACGAGCGGCAACTGCTGGTTGGCGAGCAGGACCGCGCCCGAGAACGCCGTCACGCGCGGGCCGCCGCCGGGGCCGCCACCGGCAATCAGTTCCGCGCGGCCGTCGCCGTCGAGGTCGCCGCCGGTGACGAATGCCCCGTTGCGCAGGTCGGCCTCGAAAGCCAGGAAGTCGCCGAACAGCTTGACCGGGGTGACCAGCCCCAGCGTCAGGCCGTTGTACCCGGCCACGCGCGGCCCGCCGCCGAAGCCGGCCGAGACGATCAGGTCGCCGACGCCGTCGCCGTCGAGGTCGGCCACGCCGGCCCGCGCCCCGCCGAAGAACGCCTTGTCGTCGATGCCGAAGAAGTCGGCGTACTGCGCGAACGCCGCGGCCGTGGTGTTGCCGGCGAAGACCCGGCCGCGCGGCCCGCCGCCCTGGTCGGGGGTGATGACGAGGTCGGCGAGTCCGTCGCCGGTCACGTCGCCGGCGGTGACGTTGACGCCGCCGGTGAACGTCGCCTCGAACGGGTCGATCGTGAACAGCACCTTTTGCGTGACGCCGTCGAGGACGACGACCTGCGTGGCGCGGCCCGGCCCGGTGCCGACGGCGAGGTCGGCCACGCCGTCGCCGTTGAAGTCGGCCGCGGCGACGCGGACGCCGCCGCTGAAGTCGCCGAAGGGGGTGACGGTGATGCGCACCGACTTGTCGGCGTTGTACAGCGTCGCGGTGCCGACGGTGCCGGCGTCGGTGCCGGCCGCGAACAGCGGCACGCCGACGAGGGCCGGCTTGGGCGTGACCGGCGGGGTGACCGGCGGGATGACCGGCGGCACGACCGGTACGACGGGGACGGGCGGTGTCGGGTTCGTCAAGGCCCTGAGGGCCACGTCGTTGCCGTCGCCGTCGGCGTAACTCACGGCGAAGAGTTGGCCGTTCACCGTCAGGGTCGCGCCCTGCGGCAACCCGGAGAAGGTGCCGACGACCGCGTCGTCGGAGTCATTGGTGAGGATGTAGAACGGGTCCCCGACATCCAGGGGCGGGCCGGTCCGCGTCGGCGTCAAGACTACCCCCGTCAGGGTGACCGGACCGATCACCTGGAGGCGGTCCGCCGGGTCGTGGAAGTCGCCCGAAATCTGCGGTGCGAAGACTCCTGCCCCGAAGACCAAGGCCTCGACGTTCAAGGTTCCGGGTGCCGAGGCCACCCCGAGGCTCGGGGCGACGGTCCCGCCGGTCACCGTGAGCGAGCCGAGCCCCCCCTCCCCGCCGAGCGTCCCGCCGGCTAGGGTCACCGAGCTTCGCCCCAGCGACCCCAAGACTTCAAGGGTGCCCGCGGCCACGAGAGTCGCGCCAGTGTAGGGGCTGCCGCCGTTCAGGCGGAGCAACCCCGGCCCCGCTTTGACGAGTCCGCCGGTGCCAGACACGTTCGCGTCGATCACCGCATCGACCGGGGCCGGCCCGTCGGCGACCGTCACCGCGTGGGAGGACGCGCCGAGGTCGAGATTCCCGGTGACGCGTGGCGGAGTTTGGCCAGGCCAGGCGCACCGCCATTGAGCAATATCCGAAGGTCGGGCGATATTCCCCACGCCGCGAACAAGCGATTTTGAAGCGCCGGATTGTCTTTCAGCTTCTCGGCCGCGTTG
>JANXTD010000896.1 GCA_025352585.1 Fimbriiglobus sp. | reverse complement strand
CGTCGAGAAGTTCCAGAAGAAGTACGCCAAGACGACCTACGGCAAGAAGCTCCCCGGCCAAGACGAATAACGCCAGCGGGTGCAGAAAACATTTTGCCGCGGAGACGCAGAGTCGCGGAGAGAACCAATACTTGAATTTGGTCTTCTCCGCGACTCTGCGTCTCCGCGGCAAAATGTTTTCTGCACCCGCTGGCGTTATTCGTCTTGGCCGGGGAGCTTCTTGCCGTAGGTCGTCTTGGCGTACTTCTTCTGGAACTTCTCGACGCGGCCGGTCGTGTCGAGGAACTTCATCTTGCCCGTGTAGAACGGGTGCGACGCGGACGAAATCTCGACCTTGTACAGCGGGTACTCCTTGCCGTCGGTCCAGGTCGTCACCTGGTCGGTGTGGGCCGTCGAGGACGACAGGAAGGAGTAGTTGGCGGCGGTGTCCTGGAACACGACCGGGCGGTAGTTGGGGTGGATACCCTTTTTCATGGCGCACCAAAACGGGGACGAGACGCGAACGGAATACGGATTGTATCGCCGGCCGCACTCCCCACAAGGGGCGCGCGACGCCGTTCGCCTTCGGCTTGACCGCCACGCGGGAAACGACTAAGCGGCGGGCCTTCGACTGCTGCACTCGCACCGGGGGGGGACGCCGTGCGACGACGCTGGTTACTGGGGCTGCCGCTGGTGGTGTCGCTCGGCTGCCGCACGCCGGCGGTTTACGAGAGTGCGCCGCTGCCGCGCTTCCTCGAAGACGCGACTGTCGCCGCGGTGCCGGAGGTGGCGGAGCCGCCGGCGGTGCCGGTCAGCGAGCGCCCGGCGGTCACGCTGCCCGAAGCGGTGCGCGAGTGCGTGCTGAACAACCTGCGGTTGCGTGCCGGCGTCGAGCGCATCAAGGTCGCGCAGGGCGACTACGTCACCGAGTCGCTCATCCCGAACTGCCAGGTTTTCGCCGACGCCCAACTGCTGCCGGTGACTTCGGTCAGCTTCGACAACCAGGCCGGGCCGCCGCAGTACGACCTGCTGCTCACGGTGCCGATCGACTGGTTCGTCTTCGGCAAGCGGGTCGCGGCGCAGGCGGCGGCGCGGCTCAACGTCGATGTCGCGCAGGCCGACTTCGCCGACCAGATTCGCCGCGAGGTCGCCGGGACCGTCGATGCGTTTTACGACGCGCTCGAGGCCGACGTGGCGGTGCGGCTCGCCGAGCAAGACGTGGTCGCGCTCACGACCCTCGAACAGGCGGCCAAGGACGCCGGCAAGGCGGGGGTCGAGGTCCGGCGGGTGCAACTCGCGGTCCTCGACGCCCGCCGCGAAATCCGCAAGCGCCGGGCCGCCGCCGAGACGACCAAGGCGAAGTTGCAGGCCCGCATCGGCCGGCCGCCGGACACGCCGGACTTCGTCGTCCGCGGGACTTTGGCCGTCCGCGCGACCGCCCCGGCGCTGACCGTGACGCAGGCCTGGGCGCTGGCGGAGGCGCACCGGCCCGACCTGGCGTCGGCCCGCCGGTCGATCGTCGCCGCCGACCTGGCGATCGTCCGTGAGCGCAAGCGGGGCTTGCCGCAACTGTCGATCACGACCGGCCCCGACTACCAGGACCAGCAGCGCATCACCGGCTTCCGCAACGCCTACCTGTGGACGGTCGCGGTCAACGGCACGCTGCCGACGACCGACCGCAACCAGGGCCGCGTGCTGTCGGCCGAGGCGACGGCACGCGGCAACCGGGCCAACCTCGGGGCCGTGACCAACGACGCCCGCGCCGAGGTCGAGCAGGCGATTGCCGAGTACAACGAGGCGCTCAACGGCGTTACCGGCGAAGACATCGCCTCGTTGCGCACCGCGCTCGAAGTCCGTACCGAGACGCGCGCCGCGTACAAGCTCGGCACCAAGGACGTGCTCGACGCCCTCGACGCCGAGCGGGCCTACCGCGACCGGCTGCGCAACACGCTGGCCAACCTCACCGACTACTGGCAGGCGTTGAACCGCGTCAACGCCGCCGTCGGCCAGCGCGTGCTGGTCGCCGAGGAAGCCGCGAAGGACACGCTGCTCGACGACGCCCGCGCCCCGGTCAAGTGACCCGCCGGCCGTTACGCGGCCGTTACCCACTACGCCCCGCCCGCCGGTAGACTGCGAAGGTCGCCCCCCCCTCCGCCGCAGGTGCCGTATGCTCCGCCCCCTGTTCGCCGCCACCCTGCTGGCGTTCGCCGCCGCCCCCGGCCGCGCCGAGCCGCCCACGCCGAATGCGGCGCTCGCCCGGATGCCGGTCAAGGAAGTGACCGTCTTCAAGGACGGCCACGCCTACGTCGTCCACGAAGGGACGATGCCGACCGACGCCGCGGGGAACGTGTTGCTCGACCTGCTGCCGACGCCAGTGCTGGGCACCTTCTGGCCGTACAGCCTCGACAAGGGCGCGAAGCTCGAGGCGGTCGTCGCCGCCCGCCGCCGGGTGACCGTCGAGCGAACCGCGTTGACCCTGCGCGAGCTGATCGAGGCCAACGCCGGGGCCGAGGTCGTCGTCACCGAGGGCACCAAGCCGCCCTACCCCGCCACGATCGTGAAGTTGCTGGCGCGCTCGACCGAGGAACTCGACGCGGCCGAGCTGCCGACCGGCGTCGAGGCGTTGCCGGTGAAGGGCAACGTGCTGCTTCTCAAGACGGCAGACGGCACCAAGGCGGTGCCGATCGAGCACATCACCGACGTGAAGTTCGTCGGCAAGTACGCCACGAAGGTCAGCGATGTCGAGGTGCGGAATCTGCTCACTCTCAAGCTCGATTGGGCCGGCAAGCTGGCGGCGAAATCCGCCGAAGTCGGCATGGCCTACGTCCAGAAGGGGATTCGGTGGATGCCGAGCTACCGCGTCGAACTCGGCAACGACGGCCAGGCGGTCGTCAAGTTGCAGGCGACGATCTTGAACGAACTCGCCGACCTCAAGGGCGTGACGGTCAACCTCGTGGTCGGCGTCCCGTCGTTCTATTTCAAGGACACGACTGACCCCGTCGCGCTGAGCCAGGTGCTGGCGCAGTTGTCGCCATACTTCCAGGCCGACAACTACAGCGGCAACTCGCTCAGCAACGCGATCATGACGCAGAACGTCGCCATGCCGCGGGTCAACGCCCCGGCCCCGCCGGCCGACCTCGGGCCGGTCGTCGAGGGCGGCACGCAGAGCGAAGACCTGTTCGTCTTCACCGTCAAGAACGTGACCCTCGCCCGCGGCCAGCGGCTCGTGCTGCCCGTCGCGCAGTACAGCCTCGGCTACAAGGACGTGTACGCGCTCGACATCGCCGCGACCCCGCCGCCGGAGGTGCGCCACCAGTCGGGCGACACCCCGGCGGCGCAAATCGCCCGGATGATGGCGGCCCCCAAGGTGATGCACAAGGTCCGGCTGACCAACGGCGCGACGCACCCGCTGACCACCGCCCCGGCGCTGATCCTCAAGGACGGCCGCGTCCTCGCCCAGGGGATGATGACTTACACGCCCAAGCTCAGCAGCGTCGATGTCGCCCTGACGGCGGCCGTCGATATCCGCGTCAAGAAGGCCGACAAGGAGGCGAAGCGCACGCCCAACGCGGCCAAGGTGGACGGCAATGATTTCTGGCGCGTGGACCTCACCGGGACGCTGGCGCTGACGAACAGCGGGGCCAAGCCGGTCGAGATCGAAGTCACCCGGCACGTGCTGGGCAGCGTCGATACGGTCGGCGACGGCGCGAAGTCGGAGCAGGTCAACGCCCTGGAGGACGACGCCCGGCCGGTACTGTGGTCATCGCACTCGTGGCCCGGCTGGTGGACGCAGGTCAACGGCGTCGGCCGGGTGACGTGGACGGTGAAGCTCGCCCCCGGCCAGACCGCCGAGCAGGCGTACGCGTGGCACTACTTCTGGCGGTAGCCAGAAGGTCTTGTTAGCCGGACGCGCAAGCGACGGGAGCAAATCCGGGTGACCAATGCTGGTGGGGGGAACCGAGCTGTCAGTACCCGGTGGCATTGTCACCCCGGACTTGCTCCCGTCGCTTGCGCGTCCGGCTAACAAGACCGATGTCGTCACTTCGCGCCGAGTTCGAGCAGCCGAATCTCCGCGACGAGTTCGGCGTCACGCACTTGGTACACTGGCGTCAACTGAGGCGGCCCCCCCACCGGGCGCTTCTCAAGGTAGACGCGGAGCGACTTGACGCGGTCCCGGTGAGCTAACCAAGCGACACGCTTCTGGGCGTCCGCCGTCGCTAACAGCGACTCGACCCCGGCAAGCTCGAACGAAAAATCGAGTTCCGTACGGACATCGTGAGGAACGGAGTACAGGCCACCCTTCCGTTTGTTTTCCGAAAACTCCACCGCCTTCGTCAACACCTCGACACGCTGTTCGTGCAGCTTGCGAAGCTCCGCCGTCATCGGTGCCGCCGCGACGGCGGGTTGCCCCTTGATCGCGGCCAGCTTCCGCTCCGCCAGCTTCAGGTTCCGCTCGGCGACGAGCTTGTCCTCCTTGGCTTGCAGCCCCACAATCGACGCGGCATCGACTTCCGACTTCGCCAAGCTCCCCGTCAACGCCAGCCGTCGAGCCATTTTCTCCTGTTCGATCGCGACATCGGCCCGCTGGATTTGCAGCTTCGCCCGGTCGATGTCGAACTGCAACTCCTCAACGGGGTCAGCAGTTTCAAACCGAAGCGTCGGCAAGTCCGCAACCTTCGCCGCCGGCTTCTCGGCCTTCGCCG
>JANXTD010000891.1 GCA_025352585.1 Fimbriiglobus sp. | reverse complement strand
TGGCGAAGGCCGCCAGGAGTGCCCCGAGCGTCAGGAACACGGTGATGTCCATGAAGTCGTGCAAAGCAGTCGCGGAGATGTTGTCGAGCCGCTTCCAGACCGACTTCTTCGGGGCGACTTCCTCCACGGCCGCGGGGCCGTCGATGACCGTCAGCGAGATCGACTTGGGCGACGCCGGCGGCACGGCGACTTCCTTGAGCAAGGCCGCGGTGCCGTATCGCAAATGCACGGCGTGGACGACGAGGCCGGTGACACAGGCGATGAAGTAGCCCATGCCCGCCCGCAGCGCGACCGCCGGCCAGCCGTAGTGGGGGTCGAGGGCGACGTAGGTGCTGAACAGCACGATCACGTTGACGATCGGCCCGGCCAGCATGTACGACACGCAACACGACAGCGGCAAACCCTTCCGGAGCAGCCGGCGCATGACGACGACGATGCCGCACTCGCACATCGGGAAGATCAGGCCGAGCGCCCCGCCGATCATCACCGCCGGCAGCGCGGCCTTCGGCATTAGCCGGGTGATCAGGGTTTGCGGCAGCAACTCTTCGAGGATGCCCGCGATGATCGCCCCGAGGACGATGAACGGCAGGGCTTCCCAGAGGATCGAGCTGAAGTTCAGCACGAAGTCTTGAACGTCGCGGAACACGGTGCAGTTCTCGATTGGTGCCGGGTTTCGCCCCTCACACTACGATACGCCGCGCGGGGCCGGGGTGTTCGCCGGCCGCCGCCGGGAGCGCGCCGAGCCGACGACCATCGTGGCGAAGAAGCCGAGGACGCAGACGACGACAATCGTCCCGCTCGGCCCCGGCTCGAAGCCCCGGCCGCGGCCGATCGGTACAGTCACGTTCTGGCTAATCAGCAGGCCGACGACGCCCGCGCCGACGGTCCCGAAGAGCGTGAAGGCGAAGACCTGGCGCAGGTTCCGGGCGACGTTGGCCGCCGCCGCCGCCGGGACGACGAGCAGCGCGTTGATCAGCAGCACGCCGACCGACTGCAAGGAGACGTTGACGACGAGGGCGAGCAGGACCGCGAAGTAGTAGGTGTCGAGCCGCACCGACACTCCGCGGGACTTCGCCAGGCTCGGGTTGATCGCCGCGACCGCCCAGGCGTTGTAGCGCCAGCAGACCGACGCGACGGTGACCACGCAGAGCGCGAATAGGTAGGCGATGTCCTCGCCGCGCGTCTGGACGATCGAGCCGTACAGGAACTGCTCGGGGTCGATGTTGACGAACTTGCGGACCTCCGGAAGCACCATCGTCGCCAGGCCGACCGACGCGGCGAAGAAGACGCCGATGACGGTGTCGTTGGTCAGCCCGGTGCGCTCGCGCGCGGCCGTCATCAGCACCGCGCCGACGACGCCGGTGGCGACCATGACCGGCAGGATCACCCACAAGTAGGCGTCGGCGTCGCGCGTGGAGCGGATGCCCGCCAACACCACGATGCAAAGCACCGCCAACGCGACGCCGGCGAAGGCGGTGTGAGCCATGGCGTCGCTGAAGAAGGCCATGCGGTTGCCGACGACCGTCGAGCCGTTGCAGCCGCAGGTGACGCCGAGCAGCACGACGGCGATCAGCGAGTTCAGCACGAAGGCGTCAGTCCCCAGCGCGTCGGCCAGTCGGAAGAGTGCGTCGTCGAGGGCGGCGAAATTCACGGCGCACCAGGCACTTCGGCCCGGCGCGCCGCGGCCCGGTGCAGGACTCCCAGCGCGGCGCGGCACTCCTCCGGGGTGATGACCAGCGGCGGCGAGACGCGCACCACGGTCTTGGCGAGCGGCCCGAGGACGTGGACGCCGTCGCAGCCGTCGGTGCCGTCGCCGAGGTAGGCGGCGTGGACGAAGCGGTTGGCCCACTCGGCCGCGGGGACGCCGCCGAAGTCGCGCATCTCGACGCCCCAGACCATGCCGCCGCGCTCGCCGCGGACGTGGGCGACGTAGGGCAACTCCTTCAAGCCGACGAGGCCCGCTTCCAGGACCGCCGAACTTTCTCGGGCCGCCGCGAGGACGTCCCGCGCGGCGAACTCGTCCAGCGTGGCGAGGACGGCGGCGCAGTTCAGCGGGTTGGCGCTCCAGGTGTCCGAGCCTTCGCCGTAGCCGAGGGCGTCGAAGAGGTCGCGCCGGCCGACCGCCGCCGCCACGGGGACGCCGTTGCCCAGACCCTTGCCGAGGACGACGATGTCGGGCGTGAGGCCGTAGGTCTCGTAGGCGAACATCGACCCGGTGCGGCCGAAGTTGGCCTGCACCTCGTCGAGGATGAAGACGATGTCGTGCCGGCGGCAAAAGGCTTCGAGCCGCCGCAGGTAGGCGTGCGGCGGGTGGTACGAGCCGCCGCCGCCCAGGTACGGCTCAGTGATCAGCGTCCCGATCCGGCGGCCGTGCTTCTGGTACAGGGCCTCCCACTCGGCTTCATAGGGCGACACGTCGAACGGCGCGTCGCGCAGGGAAACGTCTTGGCACTCGCGCATCGGGAAGCTGACGAACTCGACGCGCGGGTCGCGGTCGTGGTCGCGCTCGGAGCCGCTGACGGCACCCGCCAAGCCTTTCTTTCCGTGGAAGCCGTGCCGCGTCGCCAGGACGATTGGCCGGTCGCGGTCGCGCGCCAGCGCCGCCCACAAGGCTTTTTGCACCGCCTCCGACCCGGACGCCGCCCACATCACGACTTCGAGCCGCCCGCCGCCGGGGTAGGACCACAGGCAGCCGAGCAGGCGGTGGTTGGCTTCGACCTCGACCGGGGTGACGGCGTTGTAAGCAGTCATCGTCGTGCCGCGGAAGTAGCCCGCCGGGGCGTCGCCGTCGGGGGCCGCCGTCGCGGCCGGCCAGCCCATGCGGCGCGAGAAGTTCGCCTGCCACGCGGTCGGGTTGTGCCCGAGGTTCGCCACGAGGACGCCGGAGGTGAAGTCGTAAAGCCGCCGGCCCTCGGGCGTCCAGTGGAACACTCCCGCGCTGCTTTGGAGCACCGCCTGCGTGGGCGTGAAGGTTCGCAGGGAGCGCGGCTCGTGGCACGCGATCCCGGAGCGCAGGTCGTTGGAGTGCGGTTCGCCGTCGTGGGCGATCGGGCGTTCGGTGTGTCGCATCGGGACAGTTTATCAAGACGGCGCGGCGATTGCGCTCGCCGAAGGGTGGAGGATCGTCGGAGTGGCGTCGCCGGGGCGGAACAGCACGAGTTCGCCGAGCGGGTGATCGACGAAGACCACACCGCCTGGCCTGCCCTCGGCCTGCTCGCGCAAGATCGCCTCGACGGCTTGAACCGCGGCGACGACGTTGCGGTCGGCCGCGAGGTCGTTGTAGTCGAGGGCCCGTGTCGCCGCAAGTCGCTCCGGGCGTGCCGCGTCCGGGCCACCGAACTCGACGTGGGCGACCTCCTCGAAGAAGCGACGAATCACCTCGATGCCGTAGCCGCGTTGCGAGCGTTGTCCCCACGGCTCCAGGAAAGTGCCGTTGTAGTGGTGGTTCGGCGTCTCCTTCATGGCGAGCGGGGTCCGCCCCTCGACGGTCACCTCGACGCCGCGCTTGCGCTGGTGGGCGTTCCAGGTCGCGTTGTCGAAGCGGAACTGCACCTCCTGATCGACGTAACCGGGGGAGTTGTCGGGCGTCACCCAGCCGGTGTGGAGGTCGAACGCCGCCTCCCGGCCGTCCGGGTAGGCGTACACGACCTGCGCCAGCACCGAGTCGAACGTCGGCCCGTCGGGGGGGCCGACGATGCCGCGCTGGCCGGTCGCCGTGACGCGGGCGAGTCGCCAGTCGGGGCCGAAGGTGAAGTCGATGAGTTTGAGGTAGTGGACGCCGACGTAGGTGGCGGGGTTGCGGCCGACGACCCACTCGGAGAACTGGTCGCGGCTCACGGACCTCGGCTCGAGCAGCGAGCAGTACCCGGAGTTGACGTGCCGGAGTGTGCCGTCGGCGAGGTGGGTGCGCAACTTCTTGTGGTCGGGGTCGGC
Organism: Fimbriiglobus sp.; assembly: GCA_025352585.1. GTDB lineage: Bacteria > Planctomycetota > Planctomycetia > Gemmatales > Gemmataceae > Fimbriiglobus. Next base: position 898 of record JANXTD010000891.1, on the reverse strand, counting down.
CAACTTGTGGTAGACGACCTTCACGAGGACGCCCGCCCGCCTCGCGGCGTCGAGGAGGGTGTCCCGCTCGGCGAGGCTGAGCACCGCGGGCTTCTCGATGAGGACGTGCTTGCCGGCGCGGAGGGCGGCGAGGGCGGCGGGGAAGTGGCGGTCGTCGGGCGTCGCGACGCACACCGCATCGACCGGCGAGGCGAGCAACTCCGCGACGCCGCCCGGTCCGCAGTACGACCGGAAGCCGGACGCCCTCGGCGGGGCGGCGCGGGCGTAGGCGGCAGCCCGCGAGCCCGACCGGGTCGCCACGGCGGACAGGCGGACATCGACGACGGAGTCGCCGGCGACGAAGCGTGAGGCGTCGGGCTGCTCGAAGAACGGCCGGTAGGTCTCGTCGAAGATCATGCCGGTGCCGAGCATGGCGGCGTCGATTCGGTGGCTGTGCATGGGGCCAGAATAAGAAGTCGCCGCCAAGCGTCGAGCGTCCTGGAGGCCGTGTGTGCCGACTTGAGAGATCTATGAGTGAACATAACATTTGTTATCGGACACGGCGCATCTTGCTCACTTTTCGGCCTGGTGCCGCATCGCACGCACTACGTCCGATAATGCCAATTATGTTCACTCAGTTCCTCTGGACCACTCTCGGCCAACTCACGCTTTCGCCACACTGCCTGTTGCGGAGGTCCGAGCCTGCATTCGCTCGCGCCGCAAGTCGATCGCACCCCCCTTGGCCAGCTTGCACTCCCCGTCCCGTTTCGATGTCGCGCCGCCACGCAAATGTGGTCGCCGCGCGTGAGTAAGGCCGGCCGGGGACGAGCCCACCGGCCGGCCTTACTCTAGTGGTACCCGCCGTCACTTGCCGTGGTGGTCGCCGGCGAAGTAGCGGTGCTTCGGGTCGGCGTTGGCG
>JANXTD010000889.1 GCA_025352585.1 Fimbriiglobus sp. | reverse complement strand
GCCATCATGAATGGCCTGAACCGAAAATTGCAGTTCCGCCGACCGCGATTCAATCACCTTCGACTGCGATACAATATTCGTGTTGGACGTTTGGACGCCGTCATGAACAGCCTTGACCGAAAATCGCAGTTCCGCCGACTGCGATTCGATCGCATTCGATAGCGATCCCAGTTTAACGTTGGCCGTCTGAATGCCGTCTTGAATCGCCCGAATGAACTCCTCGGTTATGACCAGCTTACGCTTGGGCGGCAGCGACGCCTCCGCCGATCGCCCGATGCGATCCTCCTGCGACTCGGGTTCGTCACTCATCGGTCGCCCTCGCGGGGGGGGATGGGGGTCAGCCGCAGGCCGTTGGCGACGGTGCCGGCGAGGCCGACGAGGTCGCGGCCGTGCAGCGAAAGGCTCCGGGCGTCGAACAGGCTCAGCACCGAGTCCGGCACCGCGTCCGACTCGAGCGCCACGCCCGACCAGACCAGCGTGCCGGCGAACTTGGCCGGCAGGTCGTCCCGCGCCGCGGCCGGGAACTCGCGCAGCGGCGGGGCGCGTAGGCCGTGCCACAGCACCACGACCGTCGCCGGCCGGCCCCGCGCCTGCCGCACCGCCGCCCCGACGCGGGCGACCTGCGCGAACGCCTCGGCGAAGTCGGCCGGCTGCTCGGTGCGGAACGGGTCGGCCGCGGTCGGCCCGGCGGTCGCGAGGCCCCACGCCGCCTCGCGGTCGCAGACGAACGCCGTGCCGCCGACGACGGCCCCCGGCCGGTCGGCGACGACCCGGTCGATCTCGTTGCGCAGCACCCCGCGCTCGGCGAGCGTGAAGTTCGGCCCCGCGACGAGCAGCAGCACCTCCCCGGCCGCCCAATCGACCCCCGCCGGCAGCAGTCGCCCCGGCGGCAAGCGGGGGCGCGGGTTCGGCCGCGGCGTCGGCGGGGTGACCGGCGGCGGCACGACTTCGGCCGGCCGAATCGCCGCGCCGGGCGTCCCCGCCGCGAACTGGGCGGGCGTCTCGGGGCGCGCCGGGGCGTCAACGGACGGCTCCGCCGGCGTCGGCGGAGTCGCCTCGGCCGGGGCGCGGACCACGTAGACGGCCCCGAGCGCGACGAGTTGCAGCCACAGCCAGGCGGTCGTCACGGCGAAGTGCTTCAGGGGGGCGCTCACCGGTCGCCTCCGGGGCGGGGTTCCGCGGGGGCGTCGAGCCAGTCGCCGTCGGCGTGCGGCACCCACGACGACGGGTCCGGCGTCGCCAGGGGGATCGAGACCGGGTCCGGCCGCGGGGCGAGCCTGGCGGCCCACGACATCGCCCGCAGCAGCGCCTCGGCGGACAGCGCCAGGGCCAGCGGCACGGCGACGAGGGCCGGCCGGCACACCTCGACGAGCGGCAGGCCGCGGGCCGACTCGGGCGTGAGTCGGGCGAGGGCGGCGACGGTCCCCGCGAGGCCGGCCGAGGCCGCGGCGACGTGCCGCCACGCCAGCCGCCGCTCGACGGTCGCGACGCCGACCGCGGGGTAATCGACCGGGGCCCAGTCGGCGAGGCGGCGGCGGTCGATGGCCGCGTCGGTCGCCAGTCCGGCGAACAGCCCCGCCGCGGCGGCCGCGCACAGCGCCGGCAGCGGCGGCCCGACGGCGAGCAGGGCCGCGCCAACGGCGAGCGCCCCGACGGCCGCGACGGCGACGTGGCCGACGCCGAAGCTGACCGGGTTGGCGGGGGGTGGCGTCATCGGCGGTGTGTCTCGGAGGGGGCCGGGGCAGTCGGGGGGCCGGCGACGCCCGGAGCCTGCCATCACGTTACGGACATTAGCCCGCCGGAGCGAACTCTCCGCGAAGAACGCGCCGCAACCTGCGAACTGTCCGCGCGGCTGGCGGGCTATCATGGGTGGACATCATGTTGACCCGACTTCGGTGGCGGACGAACGCCGGCGGGGTTGGTAGCATGGGGTCGGCACAGTCATTCCCCGGTGAGTGGCGGGTGGGACTCCGCTGTTTCCCCACAATGGGGTGACTGTCGGGGCGGGTTCCGACCCGCCGACCGCCGGGAACCTCGAACGCCCTGACCCGGAGCGACCCGTGGAAACCGTGACCATCACCCCCCGCGACCTCGCCGCGCGCCGCCGGTACGGGGGGCCGGTCGAGTTGATCGACGTGCGGACCCCCGTCGAGTTCCGCGAACTCCACGCCGAGGCGGCCCGCAACGTCCCGCTGTCGGGCCTCGACCCGGCGGCCCTGATGGCCGCCCGCGGCGACGGCCGACCGCTGTACGTCATCTGCCGCACCGGCGGCCGGGGCCGGCAGGCGAGCGAGTTGTTCCGGGCGGCCGGCTTCCCCGGCGTGGTCAACGTCGAGGGCGGCACGCAGGCCTGGGCGGAGTGTGGGCTGCCGGTCGTGCGCGGCCCGAAGGCCGTCTCCCTCGAGCGCCAGGTGCGCATCGCCGCCGGCCTGCTCGTGATGACCGGCACCGCCCTCGGGGCGTTCGCCCACCCGGCGTTCCTCGGGGTCGCGGCGTTCGTCGGGGCCGGGCTGACCTTCTCGGGCCTCACCGACACCTGCGGCATGGGCCTGGTCCTCGCCCGCATGCCCTGGAACACCGGGGCGGCCGCGTGTACCACCCCGCCCCTTCCCACGCCGAGTCAGCCTGGTCCCGACGGCCCGTGAATCCGCCAGCCGACGCGGCGACGACCGCCCGGCGACGAGTCTCCCCGCAGAAGCCGCGACTCGCCGCGATCACCCCACCGCGGCGTTGCCGTAGACGGCAGCGATGCGCTCGATGAACGGGCGACTGATCGCCTCGAAGCGGCGGAAGGTCTCGCGGCCGATCGTGTACACCTCGGTCGTCTCGGTCGCCGTGATCGTCGCGTT
>JANXTD010000869.1 GCA_025352585.1 Fimbriiglobus sp. | reverse complement strand
CGCAACTGCCCGGCCGCGACAGCTTCGCCCTGCCGACCTACCGGCCGCCGGTGGTCGAGGAGGTCCAGCTCGTCCAGGCGACCGACGACGGCCCGTCGCCGTACAGCGACCCCGCCGCCTTGCGGGCCTCCGCCGGCTGGCTGACCGACGCCGCCGAGGAGACCGAGCGCTCGCAGGACCGCGGCGGCGGCATCGGCACCATCGGCATCGCCGCGGCCGCGCTGATGCTCATGGCGCTCGTCTTCGTCGGCGCGCGGCTGCTCATGCACTAACGCCTCGACCGCGCGGGTCAACGAGTACCTGCATCGTCGCCGCGCCGGGTCGGGTCCTTCAGTGGCCCCGGCTCGGCGCGGCGATTCGCATTGCCTCACGACGAACCGCTACAATGGTCACCGCCCGCGCCGCGCCGCCGCCCACGCCCAGGAGTCCGACCGATCGTCGCCGTATTCGCCGATGCCTCCTTTGCCTCCCCCCAATCCTGGTACTGGACGGCCGCCGGCCTGGCGACGATCCCTGTACTCATCGTCATCAACGGCTTCTTCGTCGCCTCCGAGTTCGCGCTGGTGGCCCTGCGCCGCACCCGCGTCGAGGAGATGGTCAACTCGAACGTGCCGCGCTCGCGGAGCCTGCTCGAGGCGATCGACCAGCTCGACCGCAGCGTCGCGGCGGCGCAACTCGGCATCACCGTGGCGAGCCTGGCGCTCGGCCTGCTGAGCGAGCCGTCGCTGCACGCGCTGATCACGCCACTGCTGACGCCGCTGGTCGGCGGCGTCCCCGACGCCTGGCAGGCCCCGCTGTTGCGCTTCCTGTCGGTGGCGCTGACGCTGAGCCTGGTGACCTACATGCACGTCGTCTTCGGCGAGCAGTTGCCCAAGATGGCGGCGTTGCAGTCGGCGGAGCGCATCGGCCTCTACGTCGCCGGGCCGACCAACACCTTCGCCCGCGTCACGCACCCGGTCATCCGGCTGATGAACGGGTCGAGCGAGTTCTGCCTGCGCCGGCTCGGCTTCCGCGCGTCGGGCCAGGACGCGGAGGTCCACACCGTGGACGAACTGCGGTTGCTGATCGAGGACACCGAGGAGGCGGGGCTGCTCGACCCCGAGGCGGCCGACTACGTGCTGAACGTGTTCGAGTTGTCGAACAAGAAGTTGCGCGACGTGATGGTGCCGTGGGCCAAGGTGATGACGCTCGAACTGAGCATGGCCCCGGACAAAGTTCTGGAGGCGGTGCGCGACGGCTCGCACACGCGGATGCCGGTCTACGAGGGCGAGCCGAACAACATCGTCGGCATCGTCAACACCAAGGACCTGTTCTTTTTGTTCAGCCTGAAGGGCTTGGTGAACCTCGAAGACGCCCGCTACGACGCGACCTTTGTCGACCCCGACATGCCGGTGTCGCACGCGCTGCGGATGTTCCGCAAGACCCGCCGGCCGATGGTGATCGTCCGCGACAACACCCGCACCGTGCTCGGCATTCTGACGCTCGAGGACGTGCTCGAGGAGATCATCGGCGACATCGAGGACGAGCACGACGACCCGACCCGCCGCCGCAACCTGCTCCTCAAGAGCCGACGCAGCGGGTTGACGCCACGGCTGCCGAAGTGACGAGGGCGAGCGGGGGATGACAGTCCCCGAGACCCCCACGTCCGTTCGCCTCACTCCGTGGTGGGGACTCGGGGGACTGTCGTCCCCCGCTCGCCGGTGTTGTCCGGACGCGATTCCGACTTGGTCCGCCGGGGTCGCGGCGACTACCAATTCGTCAGCGGACAAACCCCGGACTCGGTAGCAAAGGTTATTCGGATGGCGAAGGTATCGGTCCCTCGGGGCAGTGTCGCGGACGGCTCGCTGCCGTCGGTGTGCGTCGTGTGCGGTGCCGACGCTCCGCACCGCAGGTTCCCCGGCGTCGGCGCGCCGTCGCTGGCGTGGGTGCTGTTCTCGCCGCTCGCCGGACTCATGACGTTCTGGGTCTACGTGCTCTTCGCCAGTCGCTCGGGGCGTGCGGGCGGTCTGCCGTTCTGCGACCGCCACCGCGGCTACTGGCCGCGGCGGGCGGCGGCGATCGTCTTCGGCTTCCTCGCGATGGTGGTCTTGATGGTCGTCGGTGTGGCGTTACTGCCGCCCGAACAGCCAGGTGTTCTCCGTAAACCGAACGTCATCTCCGGCTTCGCGGGGTGCTGGGTACTCTTGTACTTGCCGACGTTCGTGGTCCTCCAACTCACCGCGACCCGGCCGACGGGCAAGACGCGGAAGTCGCTGGTGCTGTCCTGCGCGAGTCGAAAGTTCGCGGCCGCCGTCGAGGCAGACGGTGGCCAATCCGGCGTAGCACGCCCGGCGAGCGGGGGACGATAGTCCCCCGAGACTTCCCGGATGTGGGA
>JANXTD010000850.1 GCA_025352585.1 Fimbriiglobus sp. | reverse complement strand
TCCGCGTCGGCTTCGTCGCCCACGTCCTGCAAGTCGCCGGCGCGGAGGTGCTGATCCGCGAGACGATCCGCCGCCTCGGCGACGCCATCCGCCCGACGGTCTTTTGCCTCGACCGCGTCGGGCCGATCGGCGAGGAGTTGTCGGCGCAGGGCGTCCCCGTCGTCTGCTTCGGCCGCCGCCCCGGCTGGGACTTCAGCGTCAGTCGCAAGCTGGCCCGCGAGGCGACGCAGCGCGGCATCGAGGTGCTGCACGCCCACCAGTACACGCCGTTCTTCTACGCCGCGCTGGCGAAACCGTTCATCCGCCCCGTGCCGGCGCTGATCCTCACCGAGCACGGCCGGCACTACCCCGACACGGTGTCGCCGCCGCGCCGGGCGATCAACCGGCTGGTGCTCGACCGGCTAGCCGACGAGGTCAACGCCTGCTGCCGCTTCAGCGCCGACGCCCTCTCGCGGATCGACGGCTTCGCCGGCAACCGCATCGCGGTGATCGAGAACGGCATCGACCTGGCCCGCTACACGCCGACGCCCGACAAGGCCGCCCTGCGCGAACGCCTGGGCCTCGACCCGGCGCGGCGGAGTGTGGTTCACGTCGCCCGGCACCACCCGGTCAAGGACCAGGCGACGCTGATCCGCGCGTTCGCCCTGGCCGCCCCCGCCGCCCCCGACGCCGACCTGCTGATGGTCGGCGACGGCCCGCTGCGCGACGAGTTGACCGTGCTCGCGTCGAGCCTCGGCGTGGCGCACCGCGTGAAGTTCGTCGGCATCCAGGCCAACGTGAACGACTGGCTGCGGGCGTCGCACCTTTTCGCGCTCACCAGTGTCAGCGAAGCGGCGTCGCTGACGCTGCTGGAGGCGATGGCGACGGGCCTGCCGGTCGTCGTCACGAACGTGGGCGGCAACCCCGAGATCGTCCGCGCCGGCGTTGACGGCCTGCTCTTCCCCCGCGGCGATGCCGCCGCCGGCGCGGACTGCCTGCGCCGGCTGTTGCGCGACCCCGCGTTGGCGGCGCGACTCGGGGCGAGTGGCCGCGAACGGGTCGCCGAGCGCTACCAGTTGCACCAGACGGTCGAGGCGTACCACCGGCTGTACGACCGCCTCGCCCGCCCGCCGGCCCGCACGCCCACCTTGTACACGCCGCTGCGCGAGTTGCGACCGCGGGGCGTGTCGTGAGCGACCCCATCCCCATAGCCCCGGCGTCGAAACCGCCCGCCATCAAGCGTCTCGTGAAGCTCGCGGCCCACGCCGGCGCGACCGTCTGCGTGCTGCCGTGGCTGCTGAGTTACTGGCTCTCGGCGGCGGCGTTCGGGCGGAACCGCGCGCTCGAAGGCTCGTCGCAGGCGCTGGCGTTCCTGCCGGGGATGCCGGGGGTTTACCTGCGGCGGGCCTTCCTGGCGCGGGTACTCACGCGCTGCGACCCGACGGCCGAAGTCCACTTCGGCACGCTGTTCTCGCAAGTCGGCGCGGTCATCGAGGCGAACGTTTACGTCGGCCCCCGTTGCCAACTCGGCCTCGTCCACTTAGAACCCGACGTACTGTTGGCGGCCGGCGTCCACGTCCCCAGCGGCGGCAAGACCCACGCCTTCGACGACCCGAGCGCGCCGATCCGCGGCCAGGGCGGCGAGCGGAGGTGCGTCACCATCGGCGCGGGGGCGTGGGTCGGCGCAAACGCGGTGGTCCTCGCCGACATCGGGGCCGGTACCGTCGTCGGCGCGGGGTCGGTGGTGACGACGGCGCTACCCGCGAACGTGGTCGCCGCCGGGGTGCCGTGCCGCGTGATCCGCCCCCGCTTCGCCGCGAAGCCCGACGTGACCGTTGACCCGACCGTACCCGCAGGAACTTGACGCAATGTCCCCGACCTCGCCCGCCGCCTTCGAGAAGCTCTCGGTCCTCATCCCCGTGTACAACGAGGAGCGGACGGTCCGCGAAATCGTCGGCCGCGTCCTCGCCTTGGGGCCGCTCGTGAAGGAGATCGTGATCGTGGACGACGGCTCGAAGGACCGCACCGCCGAGATCGTCCGGGGTCTGGCCGCCGCGGAGCCGCGCATCAAGTTCTTCCAGTCGCCCAAGAACCAGGGCAAGACGGCCGCGATCCAGCGGGCCATCCGCGAGGCGACCGGCGAAATCCTGATCATCCAGGACGCCGACCTCGAGTACGACCCCGCCGAGATCCCCGAGGTCATCGCCCCGATCCTCGGCGGCCACGCCGACGTGGTCTTCGGCTCGCGCTTCCTGGTGCGCAAGGCCGCTCGGGTGCTGTACTTCTACCACTACCTCGCCAACGTCGGCCTGACGTTCCTGTCGAACATGCTCACCAACCGCAACATGTCCGACATCGAAACCTGCTACAAAGCCTTTCGCGCCGAAATCATCAAGCCGCTGGTGATGACGAGCAAGGGCTTCGGCCTCGAAGTCGAGATCACGGCGATGGTCTGTAAGACCCGCGCGAGCACTTACGAGGTGCCAATCTCGTATTACGGCCGGCCGTACGAGGAGGGCAAGAAGATCGGCCCGATGGACGGCGTCGCGGCGCTGTGGTACATCTTCTACTACAACCTCATCAAGCCGCTGACCCCGTCGGGCCGCGCCTACGTCCACGCCGTCAACGCCGCGCTGGCCGCCCGCCCGGCGAAGCCGTCGGCGTGACCGGTGGGGTTTTGTTAGCCGGACGCGCGAGCGACGGGAGCAAACCCGTGACGCCGCCGCCGGTGGGGGAAGACGAAGCCGTCACCACCCATCGACATTGCCGCCACGGGTTTGCTCCCGTCGCTGGCGCGTCCGGCTAACAAGAGTCGCCTGCGGCGGAGCCACAGACTCGTCACGGGTCGTCCCACGCGATCACGACGCGGGTGACGGGGCCGGGCAGCCGCAGTGTGAGCATCGGGATGGGGTCGAACAGGTCCTTGGTGCCGCCGCACTGCGCCACACTCGTCGGCGCGATTCGCAACCCCGGCTGGTGGTGGAAGCTCAGCGTCACCACGCCGTCGGCGTCGGGCGTCACGTCGCGCAGCACGACCTTGGTGCGGTCGGCGCGCTCGACGGTGCCACTCCCCGTGAGGAAGAAACTCGGCGGGCGGTCGAGGCGGATCAGCGTCACGCTGCCGCCGGCCGGGCCTTCGGGCAGCCGGGCCAGTTCGCTCGCCGCGGGGTCGGCCAGCCACCACGCCACCGCGGCCGGCGACCGGGCGACCACCCAGCCGACGTTGTAGCGCGTGGCGAACTCCTGCCGCTCCGCCGCGGTCCAGTCGGCGAGCAGGCGGCCGTTGAGGCGGCCGTGGCGCAGGCCGCAGTAGCTGTGCTCGACCCCCGCCGCGCCGTCCAGCCCGCCGAGGTAAGCGCGGTCGGTGAGCGACGGCAGGAGGGCCGACCAGTTCCAGCCGGGGGCGTCGTGCGGCGGCTCCTCCCACAAAATGCGGGCGTCCGCCGTGGTCAGCCGGCGCAGCGCCTCGACGACGCGCTCGCGCTCGTCGCCCAGGCCGACGAGCAACGGCCGGGGGCCGACGAATTCGCCGCCGGCGGCCAGCAGCGGCAGCGCGGCGACGGCCACGGTCAGCCAGGGCCGCGCCGGCGGGAGTTTGGCCGCGACCGCCGCGAGGCCGAGCGCCGCCAGGTAGGCAGCGGGCAACACGAGCCAGGCGACGGCGACCGCCCCACCGAGTTCCGCGCCGGGGTGCTGCAACGCCGGCGTGCAGCGTTCGACGCGGCCGGCCACGAGCGCGAGCAGCACGCCGCCGGCGACCAGACCCGCCGCCTGCCGGTGTTCGGAGCGCACCATGCGCAGCAAGCCGACGGCCCCGGCGAGTCCGACGGCCCAGCCGAGGGGGCCGCTGCCGAGCAGCGCCGGGTAGTCGCCCCACTCGCCCAGGACGGTTTGCAGCGCCGGCCAGGTCGCCACGTCATCGACGGCCGACGCCGAGGAGCGCAGCCACCAGAAGCGCGCCCACTGCGTGAGCCAGCCGAGGTTGGGCACGAGGCCGGCGAGTGTGACGCCGAGGCGGCTAAGGTGCCAGGCGAGGCCGTGCCGCGGCGCGACGACGAAGTAGTGCCCCAGGCCCAGCGGCAGCAGCGCGAGCCACACCAGCGGCTGCGCGTACCAGCCGACGGCCGAGAGCCCCGCCAGCGCGCCCCAGACGCCCGGCCCTGGCGACGCCGAGTAACGCGCCAGCCCCGCGACGGCCGGGAGTGCGGCCAGCCCGGCGAGCAGCAGGTCGGCGGCCCCGGCGTGCAGCAGCGCCTGGACCGGACCGGACCACCAGACCAGCACACCGCCGACCGACGCGACCACGCCGACTTCGCCC
>JANXTD010000787.1 GCA_025352585.1 Fimbriiglobus sp. | reverse complement strand
CCTCGAGGAGCCGCCGCAGCTTGTCGGCCCCCTCGGCCGCCTTGCCGGCGTCGAGCAACTTCTGCACCTCGACGAGTTCCTTACCGGCGTTCGACCCGCCCTTCAACGGCGGCTCCTCGGCGCGCAAGACCGCCGCCAGCGCGACGGCAAGTAGCAGCAGTGGCCAACGCATCGGCGGGGACTCGGTCACGGGAGCGGGATGTTACTCAGCGTAAACGCCACGTCGAATTCGACCAGCGGCGACGGCGTTTCGTACACCAGCGACCACCCCGCCCGGTCGGCCGGCACCTTGCCCGCTGGGAAGCGGTAGACGAGGTTCGCCTTCCCCGGCGACTCGCGAAAGTCCTCGTTGATCGGGTCGAGCGGCTTGCCGGCGGGGTCGATCAGTTGCAGCCGATTCTGACTCAGCCAGACGCCCGCCTCGAAGCTCTCGAACTCGACCTTCGACGGCGGGTAGACCAACTCGACCGGCACGTCCCAGCGGTCGCCGACCTTCCGCGGCGTCTGCAACGTGAACGTGACGCCCTCCTCGGTCAGCGTCGTCGGCTTGGTCGTGTCGGCCACGCGGAATTGGAGCATCTTCGCCGCGGCGGTGACGGCGAACTTGCCCTGGATGTCGAGTGAATTGATGCGGCCATCGGTCCCTAACATCCTTTTACTAAGTGGGAGCTCGGGGAATCGTAGGAGCGAAGTGAACGCCGAGCCAGCAACGGCGGTCTTACTAGCCGACGGCGTCATGTCGTTCGTGAAGACTTTGAGCAATCTCCTGAGCGCGCGGCTGTCATCCACTACGACGCCGCTGACCGTGCCCCGCGGCTCACTGTCGATGCGGAAGACTGGCAGGCGCGGCGGGTAGTGGACTTCAAGCGTCACTTCGGTCACACGCTTCCCGGTGTCTATGTCGCGGCGGCAAACTACTTGTTTGGCGACCACGCGGAACGCACCGTCGATCGACGAAAGTCGCGTCTTGTGAAAGTAGTCCATATCGACTGACTCGACCCCTGGCACGATCGCCACGGCCTTGCCCTTCTGCGCCACGCTTAACCGCGCACCAGCCGACTCGGCGACTTCGGTCAGCAGCGGCCACAGCGGCCCCTCGCGGCGCTTCAACGTCAGCGGTAACTTCGGGTCCAGCGTCGTCGTCAGCGTCAGCCCCGATTGTGCCTGGATCGACGCCAGCGCTTCGCCGAGGGTCGCCGCGGCCGGCGGCAGCGTGACCGTCGCGGCGGGGGGCTGCACGCCGGTCGCGGCCGACGCGATCAGGCCGCAGGCGAGGAGGACGTGGAGCATCGGCGGTCGCCCCCTAGAAACATTTGTCCACCGAAAGCCGCCGGGGTTGCCCGCCGGCCGTGGACGGCGCTTCCCCGCCCCCGTATGGTAACAGTGTCCCCAGCTTAGCACCGGCCGAAAATTCCGACTCCCCGACGCGACCGCCCCCACTAGGGTGCCCGAGGTTCCGCAGAATGCTTCTCGACCCCAACAAGCTCGCCGTTCGCGCCCCCGACCGGTCGGACGACGCGGACCCGCAAGAGACCGCCGAGTGGCTTGACTCCCTGGAAGCCGTCGTCAAGTTCGGCGGCCCGGAGCGCGCCCAATTCTTGCTGCAAGCGCTCATTTCCCAGGCCGCCAAACTCGGCGCGCGCGCGATGCCGGGCGGCGTGACGACGCCCTACGTCAACACGATCCCGTTCGAGAACGAGCCGCCGTTTCCGGGCAACCGCGAACTCGAGCGCAAGATCAAGTCGGCCGTGCGCTGGAACGCGATGGCGATGGTGGAGAAGGCCAACAAATCGACCAACGTCGGCGGCCACATCGCCACTTACGCCAGTGCGGCGACCCTGTACGAAGTCGGCTGGAACCACTTCTTTAAGGGCCGCAACCCGAACCATCCTGGTGATGTGGTCTTCTACCAGGGCCACGCCAGCCCCGGCCCGTACGCCCGCGCCTTCCTCGAAGGCCGGCTCAACGAGACGCAGTTGACGAACTTCCGCCAGGAGTTGCAGCTGGGCGGCGGCCTGAGTTCGTACCCGCACCCGTGGCTGATGCCGGAGTTCTGGCAGTTCCCGACGGTGAGCATGGGCCTCGGCCCGATCATGTCGATTTACCACGCCCGCTTCAACCGCTACCTGCGCGACCGCGACTTGGCGAAGACCGACGACGTGCGCGTCTGGGCCTTCCTCGGCGACGGCGAGTGCGACGAACCCGAAAGTTTGGGCTGCATCACGCTGGCGGCGCGCGAGAAGCTCGACAACTTGACGTGGGTCATCAACTGCAACTTGCAACGGCTCGACGGCCCCGTGCGCGGCAACGGCAAGATCATCCAGGAACTCGAAGGCCTGTTCCGCGGGGCCGGCTGGAACGTCATCAAAGTTCTGTGGGGGTCCGGCTGGGACGCGCTGCTCAAGAACGACCACACCGGCGCACTCCAGCGTCGCATGCTCGACGTTGTGGATGGTGCCGCCCAGGAGTTCATCTACAAGGGCGCGGCGTACTTCCGCGAGCAGTTCTTCAACACCCCCGAACTCCGCGCGATGGTCACCGACCTGACCGACACCGAGCTTTTGAAGCTCAAGCGTGGCGGGCACGACCCGGTGAAGGTGTACGCCGCCTACAAGTCGGCGACGGAGCACAAGGGCCAGCCGACGGTGATCCTGGCGCACACCGTCAAGGGCTACGGTATTCCGGGGGCGGAGGGCACCAACACCGCCCACCAGGCCAAGAAACTCGTCTTCAAGGGGGCACCCAGCGGCGGCGTCGAGGGCTTGGCGGCCTTCCGCGACGGCTTCAACATCCCGCTCACCGACGAGCAGTTGAAGGACGTGCCGTTCTACAAGCCGGCCGAAGACTCGCCGGAAATGCAGTACATGCACGCCCGCCGCAAAGGACTCGGCGGCTACCACCCGAGCCGCAACGCGACCCTGACGCCCTGCACGCCGCCGCTCAAGGAGAGCTTCGCGTACAGCCACGAGGCAACGATGGCCGGCAAGGGCCAATCGACGACGTTGGCGTGGGTCAAATTGATGACCGACCTGTGCCGAGACCCCAACATCGGCAAGCTCCTCGTGCCGATCGTGCCCGACGAGGGTCAGACCTTCGGCATGCCGCCGATGTACAAGACCTTCGGCATGTATTCGAGCGTCGGCCAATTGTACAACCCCGTCGATAAGGGGTCGATGTCCGAGTATCGCGAGGGGACCAAGGGGCAAATCCTCCAGGAGGGGATTAACGAGGCCGGCAGTATGGCGAGTTACATCGCCGCCGGGACCGCGTACAGCACCTACGGCGTCAACACGATCCCGTTCTACATCTACTACGCAATGTTCGGCTTCCAGCGCGTCGGCGACCTGATCTGGGCCGCCGCCGACTCCCGGTGCCGCGGCTTCCTGATGGCCGCGACGGCCGGCCGGACGACGATCAACGGCGAGGGCCTCCAGCACGAGGACGGCCACAGCCACCTGGCCGCGCTCGCCGTGCCGACCTGCCGCGCCTACGACCCGGCGTATGGCTACGAACTGTCCGTGATTATCGAGGACGGCATCAACGCCATGTACGTCCGTAACGAGGAGTGTTTCTACTACCTCACCGTGTACAACGAAGCCTACGAGATGCCGGGGTTGCCGGGCGAGGAAGTGCGCGACGGCATCTTGAAGGGCATCTACCCCGTCAAGACCGTCAAGCCGGACGGGGCCAAGCACGAAGTGCAACTCCTGGGCAGCGGCGTGATCCTGCGCGAGGCGTTGCGGGCGCAACAGATTCTGGCCGACAAGTACAAGGTCGCCTCGACAGTGTACAGCGTCACGAGTTACCAGATGTTGCGTAAGGACGCCATCGAGTGCGAGCGCGTCAACCGCCTGAACCCGCTGGCCGAGCCGAAGCAACCGTACGTCCAGCAAGTGTTGGGCGGCACCAAGGGGCCGATCGTGGCGACGACCGACCACATGCGGGCACTCGCGGAGCAGGTCAGCCCCTACCTCGGCGGCCGGCTGCTGGCGCTGGGCACCGACGGCTTCGGCCGCAGCGAGACGC
>JANXTD010000755.1 GCA_025352585.1 Fimbriiglobus sp. | reverse complement strand
GAACGCTCGAGCGGCAACGTCAATACTCGTTGACCCTACCGTCACCGACCGTGAACCTTGTCCCCGCGCGGTGCGACCCTCGCTCGCGCGTCGGGCTAACAAGAGTCGCCTGCGGCGGAGCCATGAGCCTCAACGCCTGTTATGGCCGGTCAGACGTGCCAACTCATGGCGGCCGCGTGCCGAACGCTTCGCGTGCTCGGACTTCACTCGCTCACGCTCCTGGCTCGCCAGTCGCCGTCAGTCGTCGCAGCCCCTCCATTTCGCCTCACGCGCGCAACCCGCGCCGCCCGATAACTCTGCCAATGCCGGTTATTCGGGGCGGGGGTTCGCGATGCGTCGGTTGCTGCTGGTGAGTTGTCTCGCGTCCGGGGTCGGTTGCGCCGGGCCGCGGGTCGTGCTGCCGACCGGGCACCTCCCGGCTGCGGCGACTTCGCGCGACGCCCGCACCGCCGAAGTCCTCGGCACGACCCCCGCGCCATTGCCGGTGCCGACGCCCGGCCCGGCCAAGCCGTTCGACCTGCCGCCGGCGCTGACCGGGTCGCAGGCCGCGCCGCCGGCGTTGCCGCGCTTCGAGAAGGACACGCCGGCGGCCGAGCGCGACCGGGTGACCCGCGCCGCCTACCCGACGCTCACCCCGGTCAGCGGCGAACTCCCGGCGAGTGACCGGGTCGTGTCGCTGGCGGAGTTGCAAGAGTTGGCGCGGACGCAAAGCCCCGTCGTGCAGCGGGCGCAGGCCGACGCCGCAGTGTCGTACGGCAAAGTCGTGCAGGCGGGGCTGTACCCGAACCCGACGATCGGCTACCAGGCCGACCAGGTCCAGCCGGGGCCGCGGCCGTTGCCGCTGAACAACCCCGGTCAGCAGGGCGGCTTCATCAACCAGCTCATCAAGACGGCCGGCAAACTCACCCTCGCCCAGCGCGTCGCCGGCTACGACTACGTCAACGCGCTCGTCGCCGTCCGCCGGGCCGAGGTCGATGTCACCCAGGCGGTGCGGACGCAATACTTCGCCGCGCTCGTGGCCCAGGAGAGTTTGCGGGTCAACGCGGCGCTGGCCAAGGTCGCCGACGAGGTCTACGACTTGCAGTTGCGCAAGGTCGCGGCCGGCGTCGATGAGGCGTACAAGCCGCGGCCGCTGTTCGCCCAGGCGATCCAGTCCCGCAACGCCGTGATCCAGGCGCAAGCGACCTACCGCGCCGCCTGGCGGCAACTCGCGGCGGCCGTCGGCCAGCCCGACCTGCCGCAGGGTACGCTCGCCGGCCGCGCCGACGCCCCGGCCCCCGTCTACGACGCCGACGCCGTCCGGCCGCTGCTCGACAACCACACCGACCTCTTGACCGCCCGCAACACCGTCGGCCAGGCGCAAACGAACCTCACGCTGCAACGCCGTTTGCCGATCCCCGACTTGCAGACGAACCAGTACCACCAGTACGACAACGTGGCGCAGAACTACCAGTTCGGCATCCAACTCGGCATCAACCTGCCGATCTCGGACCGCAACCAGGGCAACATCCGCGCGGCGGGGGCGCAAATCGCCTCCTCGACGGCGGCGCTGGCGGTGTCGCAGAACAACCTCGTCGGCCGGTTGGCCGAGGCGTTCGCCCGCTACGACGCCAACCGCCAGGTCGCGGCCAACTACCGCGACAAGATTTTGCCCAACTACATCCAGGCCTACCGGGCGACCGCGTTGCAGTTCCAGGCCGAGCCGGACAAGGTCGGCTTCAACGACATCGTCGTCGCCCAGCAGAACGTCGGCGTCGCGCTGCAAGCGTACCTGACGGCCCTGGCGGCGCAGTGGCAGGGCGTCGTCGATGTGGCCGCGGTGCTGCAACTCGACGAACTCTACCTCGACGCGGTGCCGCCCGAAGTCGTGCCGGCCCCGGCGGTCGCCGTGCCGGCCCCGAAGGCCGTGCCGAAGTAGCGATTCGCCCGCGCGAGCAAATCCCCGCCCGCGGGCGGCGAAGCAAGGGGCACGGGGTTGCCGGAGTGGCGACCCCCGCGCACCCACTTCCCGGAGACTCCCATGCCCGCCCTCGACCCGTCGATGGTGACGACCGCCCTCGACCTGCCCGGCTACCGCGTGGCGCGCAACGTCGGCGTGGTGCGGGGGATCGTGGTGCGGTCGCGCGGCGCGGGCGGCAACTTCCTCGCCGGCATCCAGACGATGTTCGGCGGCAACATCACGATCTACAGCGACATGTGCGAGAAGGCCCGCGGCGACGCCTTCGCCCTGCTGCTGAGGCACGCCGCGGACGTGGGCGCGAACGCGATCGTGGCGATGCGCTACGACGCCAACGAGGTGATGGCCGGCGTGACCGAAGTCCTCGCCTACGGCACCGCCGTGGTCGTCGAGCCGGCGCGGGGGTGAGTGCCACGCGGGCGGAAATTTGACTGTGAGAATTGCCGGTAGGTAGTTATTGTAGTCTGACAGTCGCAACCCCCTCCGGGGAGAACACCGTGAGGCCCACAATGACTCGCCTGACCTTGGTACCACTCGAAGACCGGATCTGCTTCGCCGCGGGGTCCACGCTCCAGACGGTCGGGACGGGTGACGGCTACACGCTCAAAGTGAACTCCTACGGGCGTGTCGCGGTCGTCGAAATCTCCGCGACCGAGTACGCCGGTTGGGCGAGCGGGACGCAGTCGCTGGAGGTGACCCAGGCGATGGCCCGGCGGGTCTACAAGCACCTGCCGGACGACTACGACTTCTTGATGATGGTGAATAACGACTCGGCGGGTAGCGTCGGGACGAGTTACTCCGGCCTGTACAACTCGGCCAAGAACGACACGGGCGGCCTCGGGGCGGACCTCTCGAACACCACGGCCGAGTTCGGGTCGGCCGGCCGGCTCCAGGGCCTCATCCACCTCACGAGCTTGGCGAGCATCTCGGGCGGCCCGAGCCTGCACGAACTCATGCACCGCTGGGGCGATTACATCCCAGGCTGGAGCCTCGAAGACCCAGTCCACTGGGGCTTCTCGAGCGTCGGGGGGCAACTGGGGGGGTGGCAGTCCGGCACCCTCACCGACCTCGGCGGCGGCAAGTACCAGGCGCACGGGCCGCTGGGGAACCCGGCCTTCGGCACCTTCGTCAACGGCGGCAACTCGGTCCCGTACGGCGCGCTCGAACTGTACCTGATGGGGCTGACCGGCCCCGAAACGCTCGAGCCTCTGCAAATCGCCCGCGGGGCCGCCTTCGGGCAGCAGTCCGGCGACGCGAGTCAGGGCCGCTTCACCGCGACGAGCCTCGAGACGCGCACCGCCGCCGACCTCGTGGCGCAATTCGGCCCCCGCACCCCCGCCGTGGCCGCGTCGCAGAAGTCGTTCCGCGGCCTCGTGACCATCGTTACCCCCGCCCCGGTCCCGCAGGCCGTCCTCGACCAGATGGACACCGATGTCGAGTTGTTCGGCTTGGCCGGCGGCGACGGCAACGACTCCCGGTACAACTTCTTCGAGGCGACCGGCGGGCGGGCGACGCTCAAGCTCGACGGCGTGCCCGACGGCTTGGGGCCGCGCAACGTCCCGCCGACCGCCGTCCTCGACGCGGTCGCCGCCGCCGGCGCGGTCACCGTCGCCGTACTGGCGAACGACTCGGACGCGAACGGCGACGCGCTGACCGTGACGGCGGTCACGCAGCCGTTCCACGGCACCGCCACGCTGAACGCCGACGCGACGGTCACCTACGCCCCCAGCCCCGGCACGGGCGGCCTCGACAACGCCGACAAGTTCACCTACACCGTCTCCGACGGCCGGGGCGGCACGGCGACCGCCGAGGTCACGATCAACGTCCGGAGCCGGCAGGTTCCGCCGCCGCCCACCCCACCCATCCCGCCCGGCGTGACGGGGTACGTGGTCTACGGGTTCGCCTGGCGGGACCGCAACAGCAACGGTGCCCTGGACGCCGGCGACGGCCTGCCGGGGGCCAGAATCTACAACGACTCGAACGGCAACTTCGTGTACGACGCCGGCGAGCCGGTCGCGACCCCGGACGCCTCCGGGTTCTACGCCCTGGGCATCCCGCTGACGGACTCGATCCGCTACACCGCGACCCACCCCGAGAATCTCTCGGGCTCCTCGTACGCCTTTTACTCCACCAACCAATCCGGGCAGCCTCAGGCGGTCAGGAAAGACTGGGTGTTTCCCAATGGGTGGTTCGCGACCCCCGTGCCCCCGGTGCCTCCGGTGCCTCCGGTGCCTCCGGTGCCCCCCGTGCCTGGCGTGCCTCTGGTGCCTCCCGCCCCGGTCCCCCCAGCGCCGGTGCCCCCGGTCCCCCCAGCCACGCCGCACGCCGCGTACCGCCTCGCGCCGCAGTTCACCGTCGGCCTCGACCGCGGCGGCGACGGCACGGTGCGGCTCCAGAACGCCGACCAGTCGCCGCGGTTCGCCGTCGCCCCGACCGCCGCGTCCGGCGCAGCCGGCAGCCGCACCGCGTCGGCCGACTTCAACGGCGACGGAGTTGCGGACCTCGTCGTCGGCACCGGCCCCGGCGGGCCGACGCACGTCCGCGTCCTCGACGGCAAGACGCAGGCCGAACTCTTCGCACTCGACCCGTTCGAGGCGGGCTTCACCGGCGGCGTCTACGTCGCGGCCGGCGACGTGACCGGCGACGGCCTCGCCGCCCTCGTCGTCACCCCCGACGAGGGCGGCGGGCCGCGCGTGCGCGTCTTCAGCGGCGCGGGCTTCGGCCAACTCGCCGACTTCTTCGGCATCGACGACCCCGCCTTCCGCGGCGGGGCCCGCGCCGCCGTCGCCGACATCAACGGCGACGGCGTCGGCGACCTGATCGTCT
>JANXTD010000639.1 GCA_025352585.1 Fimbriiglobus sp. | reverse complement strand
CCGATGCCGACCGACCGCGACCTGTTCCAATCCGCCATCGACATGGTCGATGTTGCTGCCCGCGCCGCGTACCTGAGCGCGAACGCCCCCGACCCCGTTCAGCGGGGTCGCGTGGAGCGCTTGCTCGCCGCCCACGCCGCCGCCGGAGAATTTCTGGAACAATCCCCGGCGGATGAAAACCTGACCCGCACCGGGTCGTTCGGGGGCGCGACCGGGACGTTCGCCGGGGCCGACCCGGCGGCGACGGTCACTTTTCCCGGCCGCGAGGAACGCGTCGGCGCCGTTCTCGCGGGCAAGTACAAGCTCATCGAAGCCATCGGCGAGGGCGGCATGGGCAGCGTCTACATGGCCATCCAGACGCTGCCGGTGAAGCGCACCGTGGCGGTGAAGGTCATCAAAGCCGGCATGGATTCCAAGGCCGTGCTGGCGCGGTTCGAGGCCGAGCGGCAGGCGCTCGCCATGATGGATCACCCCAACATCGCCAAAGTGTTGGACGCGGGCAGCACCGAGTCCGGCCGGCCGTTCTTCGTCATGGAACTGGTCAAGGGGGTGCCGATCACGCAGTACTGCGACGAGCGAAAACTCACCCCCCGACAACGCCTCGAACTGTTCGTCCCGGTCTGCAACGCGATTCAACACGCCCACCAAAAGGGGATCATCCACCGCGACATCAAGCCGAACAACGTGCTCGTGGCGATGTACGACGACCGGCCGGTGCCGAAGGTGATCGACTTCGGCGTGGCCAAAGCCGCCGGGCAATCGCTCACGGATCTGACGCTGGTGACCGGCTTCGGCGCGGTCGTCGGCACGCCGGAATACATGTCGCCGGAACAGGCCAACCTGAACAATTTGGACATCGATACACGGTCGGACGTGTACTCCCTCGGCGTGCTGCTGTACGAACTGCTGACCGGGTCGACACCGGTGGATCGTAAGAGCCTCGGCAAGGCGGCGCTGCTGGAAATCCTCCGCATCGTCCGCGAGGTCGAAGCGCCGAAGCCGAGCCAAAAGTTGAGCAGTTCCGACACCTTGCCGAGCGTGGCCGCGAATCGCAGCACCGAACCGGCGAAACTGAGCAAGCTGATGCGCGGCGAACTCGACTGGGTCTTGCTGAAGGCCCTCGAAAAGGATCGCACCCGTCGCTACGGCACGGCCAACGGCCTGGCCCGCGACATCCAGCGCTACCTCGCCGACGAGATCGTCGAAGCCCGCCCCGCGAGCACCGGCTACCGGTTGAAGAAGTTCGTGAGGCGCCACAAGGGCCAAGTCATCGCAGCGAGTTTGGTGCTGGGTGTGCTGTTGGCCGGTGTGGTCGGCACGACGTTGGGGTTGATCCGAGCCGAGAACGCCCGCGTGGCGGAGTCGAAACAGCGCGAAGTGGCCGAGGAGAACGAGCGAAAAGCTGTTGCCGCAGTTGAAGGAGAGCGCCTCGCCAAGCTGGATGCCCAGGAGAACGAGAAACTCGCCATCGCGGCCGCTGTGGCCGAAAAAGCCGCCAAGCTCGACGCGGAAACCAAACGGCAGGACGCCGAGCGGAACTTGGCCTTCGCCAAGAAGGGGAACGACATCCTCGGGTCGGTCTTCGCCGGGCTGGACCCGAAGGCGAACTACGGCACCGTCGCCGAGTTGCGGAACGCCTTGCGGGACAACTTGACGAAGGCCGTGAAGGAACTGGAAGGCTCCGCCATCGGCGACCCGCTGGAAGTGGCGCAGATGCAGAACACGCTGGGGTTATCGCTGTTGGGTTTGGGTGAAGCGAACCTGGCAATCGACGTGCTCAGCAAAGAGTTCACCACCAACAAGATACACCAGGGGGCCGACCACCCCGACACCCTCACGTCCATGGGCAACCTCGCGGAGGGTTACAAACTCGTCGGGAAGATGGACAAGGCCCTGCCGCTGCTGGAGGAGACGCTCAAGCTGCGTACCGCCAAGTTGGGGGCCGACCACCCCGACACCCTCGCGTCCATGCACAACCTCGCTCATGGTTATAAACTCGTCGGGAAGATGGACAAGGCCCTGCCGCTGATGGAGGAGACGCTCAAGCTGCTTACCGCCAAGTTGGGGGCCGACCACCCGGACACCCTCGCGTCCATGAGCCACCTCGCGGAGGGCTACCGGGCCGTCGGGAAGATGAACAAGGCCCTGCCGCTGCTGGAAGAGACGCTCAAGGCGAGGACCGCCAAGCTGGGGGCCGACCACCCCGACACCCTCGCGTCCATGAACAACCTCGCTCGGGGCTACCAAGAAGTCGGGAAGATGGACCGGGCGTTGCCGCTGCTGGAAGAGACGCTCAAGGGGATGACCGCCAAGCTGGGGGCCGACCACCCCGACACCCTCATGTCCATGAACAACCTGGCGACGGGCTACGGGGCCGTCGGGAAGATGGAC
>JANXTD010000649.1 GCA_025352585.1 Fimbriiglobus sp. | reverse complement strand
GTGCCGAACCTGCCGCCGCCCGGCCAGTACGGCGGCCCGGTGCTGCCGAAGCCGCCGAAAGTTTCAGGCAACCAGTAAGCTCACCGGAGAAGAGTTTTGCCGCGGAGACGCCGAGGCGCGGAGAAAACCGAAACCCGTGTTGCTCCGCCGCTTCAGAGCGGTCCCCCACCCCGGCGATGTCTCAACACGATTTGGGTTTTGGTCTTCTCCGCGTCTCTGCGCCTCTGCGGCAAAATTCTTTTCGGGTGAGTCTACTGGTCGCCGGAGACCTTCGGCGGCTTCGGCAGCACCGGGCCGCCGTACTGGCCGGGCGGCGGCAGGTTCGGCACCGTGAAGCCGAGGCCGGCGCGCGGCACCGACTGCTCGTCCGGCTCCGTGCCGGGGGCGCGGACCCGCCAGCCCTCGTCCGTCTGGCCCACCTTGAAGCCCGCGTTGAACAGCTTCGCCAGGTTCTTCGGCTCGAAGTTCAGCGCGTCGCCGTCGTCCGCGAAGTCGCGCGGCACCGCCGTGAACCGCGACTTCATCCCCGTGATCAGGCACAGGTAGTTGATGCGCAGCAGGTCGTTCTGCGTCATCGCGTAGATTAGCGAGCCGACCGACGTGCCCAGGATGCTGCCGAAGACCTTCGGCTTGATGCAGTCGGGGTCGGCGTACAGCTTGCCGGCGACCAGGCTGTGGATGTTCGAGCCGGCGAGCGGCCGCTTGCCGTTGCGCAGTTGCTCCTCGGGGACGTTGAGCAGCGCGAGCCGGACGAAGATTTCGCTGGTCACGCCGCCGTCGACGTGCAACTCTTGATAAGTCTGGCCGTTGACCACCACGTCGAACGTCACCGGCGGGAACTGCCCCGGCACCGACGCGGTCGCCAGGAAGATATCGACGAGCAGCTTCTTCTTGTCGGGCCGGTTGCCGGCGGCGATGGCGGTCACGTCCCAGACGCAGAGCCGGCGGGTGTCGAGGTTGGTCGTGCCGATGTAGCAGTGGCGGTCCTCGGCGAACGCGGTGGCGAGGTCGGCAATCGTCTCGTCGGTCGTGAAGCCCTCGATCGTCTTCCGCAGCGGGTCGGACGAGGCGAACGAGTGCGTGAACGGCAGCTTGCGCAGCGGGTACTTCTTGAGGATGTCGTCGGTCGTCGTCTCGGTGTACAGCTTCTTGAGCGCGGCGTCGTACTTCGGCCCCAGGAAGCCGAACACCGCGACGTACGCCCCGGTGCTCACGCCGGTGGCGATGTCGAACTTGGGCCGGGTGCCGCGGCAGGTCCAGCCGCAGACCACGCCCGCGGGGTACGCCCCGTACTTGCCGCCCCCGGACACGGCCAGGATTTCGTAGCGCCGGTTGCCCGGCCGCGGCGGCTCGTCCTTCTCCTCGGGCGGCACCAAATTCGTCGTGAGCTGCTCGAAGATGGCGGGGTCGGCGTACTGGGCCGTCGCCGCGGTCGTGTCGGTCGCGGTGCCGCGGTACTCCAGGTTGGGCGGGGCGCACTTGCGGTCCGGCCCCCGCAGGGCCGAGCAGCCGATCACGCCCGCCGCGAGCAGCAGCGCCAGCGCGGCGCGGGCCGGCCCCCTTGAAAACGGCGCGCCGATTCCGATCTTGAGGGCGACTGGTTTCGGCACGTCGTCAGGGGACTTTTGGCACATGGCAAACTCGGCATCCGGGGGCAAGTTGGCAATCGTCGTGGGCGGCGGCCCCGCCCCCGGCATCAACGGCGTCATCGCCTCGGTCACCATCGAGGCCATCAACCAGGGCCTCGAAGTCGTCGGCGTCAAGGACGGCTTCAAGAGCCTCGTCGCCGGCGACCTCGCCAAGGTCCGGCGGCTCACGATCCCCGACGTCACCCCGTACTACAACCGCGGCGGCTCGCTGCTCGGCACGAGCCGCACCAACCCGGCCAAGAAGCCCGAGGACATGCAAAAGGTCCTCGACGGCCTCGCGGGACTCGGCGTGAAGTACCTCGTCACCATCGGCGGCGACGACACCGCCTACAGCGGCAGCCAGGTCTATAACCGGGCCGGCGGAACAATCAAGGTCGCCCACGTCCCGAAGACGATTGACAACGACTTGCCGCTGCCGCCGGGCATCCCGACCTTCGGCTTCGAGACGGCCCGGCACCTCGGCGTGAAGCTCGCTCACAACCTCTACGAGGACGCCCGCACCACGACGCGCTGGTACCTCGTGGTGAGCATGGGCCGCGCCGCCGGGCACCTCGCCCTGGGCATCGGCAAGGCGTCGGCCGCGACGGTGACGATCATCGCCGAGGAGTTCGCCGGCAAGACGGTCGCGCTCGACCACGTCTGCGACATCATCGTCGGCTCGATCGTCAAGCGGCTCTCCGAGGGGAAGGGCTACGGCCTCGCGGTCATGGCCGAGGGGCTCATCGAGTCGATCGGCGAGAAGGGGCTGATCGACGCCCTGGGCGACGAACTGGCCCGCTACGGCAACGTCGAGCGCGACCCGCACGGCCACCTGCGCCTCGGCGAGATCGAGTTCGGCCGGATGATCCGCTACCGCGTCAACGAGCGCCTCGAAGCCCTCGGCCTCAAGGTGACGATGGTCGATAAAGATTTGGGCTACGAGTTGCGGTGTGCCGACCCGATCCCGTTCGACGCCGAGTACGTGCGGAACCTCGGCTACGGCGCGGTGAAGTTCCTGATGTCGGCCGAGTCGGACAAGTACGGCGCGATCATGAGCTACGAGGGCGGCAGCCTGCGGCCGCTGAAGTTCGACGACATGATCGACCCCGCGACGAGCCGGATGCGCCCCCGGTTGGTGGACATCCACAGCGAACTCTTCGAGTGCGCCGTGCGCTACATGACCCGCCTCGAAGCCGAGGATTTCGACACCCCCGCCGAGTTGGCGAAGCTGGCCGCGGTCGTGAAGCTGACGCCGGCGCAATTCCGCGAGCGCTTCGAGTATGTGGTGAAGTGACTCCCGGCGAGGCGATTTCGGCTCCGCCGCAGGCGACTCTTGTTAGCCCGAAGCGCTAGCGAGGGTCGAAGCGGGCAACGACAACGCAAGGGGTCAACGGCCGCGCCGCCACAGACCCCATGCATTGTCCGCTTCGACCTTCGCTAGCGCTTCGGGCTAACGCGCCTGCGGCGGGCCTTTACCCCCAGGTGATCACGGCCGGCTCGAACGGCGACGGCAGGTTGGCGTGCTTCGGCAGCACGCGCACGCTGAAGCCGAACTGGCCGCTGCGCTCGCAATGCACCTTGCCGGTGAACGTCTCCGTCGAGCCGTTCGCCCCGGTCGCCGTCAACGCCTTCGACTTCGGCGCGGTCAACTCGCCGAGGCTGTCGAGCAGGCCGTAGCAGATTTGCACTTCCACGTCGTCGGGCGTCAGCGTGCCCAGGTTCACCTGCACGGAGACGGGGAACTCGCCGCCGACTTTCATGAGGTCGTGCGGGGCGTCGATGCCCTCGACTTTGACC
>JANXTD010000644.1 GCA_025352585.1 Fimbriiglobus sp. | reverse complement strand
GAACTTGTCACTTTGGAGTTCGAGCGTCGGCTTGCCGCCGGCCCTCCAGTCGAAGACCTCCACGCGTGCCTTGCCTTCGAGGTGGTCGATGTTGCCGACCTTGCCCATGCCGCCGACCGCGAGTTGCCTGCCGTCGGGGCTGAAGGCCAGCGAGCGGATGCCGCCGATGCTGTGCATGCGTTGGGCCGCGTCGAAGGTGTACAGCGTCGGGGCCTCGACGGTGCCGACCGGCTTGCCCGACTCCGTCTCCCAGATGGCGACGTGGCCGACCTTGTCACCGGTGGCGACGAACTTGCCGTCGGCGCTGAAGGCGACGGCGTAGAGCATTGACTGGAAGTGCGCCGGCGTCTTGGCGGCGTGCCCCTTCAACTCGCGGAGGAGCTTGCCCGTCGCGCCGTCCCAGAGCCTGCACACCATGTCGTCGCCGACGCTCGCCACCACCGCGCCGTCGGACGTGGCGACGGCCTGGCGGATGCGGCTGGCGTGGGCGTCGGTCGTGCGGATGGCCAGGTTCTTGGCGGTGTCCCACCAGACGAGCTTGCCGTCGTAGCCGCCGCTGACGAGTACCGACCCGGCGAGGGCGACGGTGGTGACGTAGCTGGCGTGGGCGTGCAGTTCCTTCGGCTCGAACTTCGCGGCGGTCACGTCGGCTTCGCAGACCTTGAAGTCGGAGCTGCCGAAGAAGGCGCGGCCCGACCCCGGCAGCCGGGCGACCGCGAAGTGCGTGACCGGCCGGGGCAGTTCCTTGACGAGCTTGAGCGATTCGGGGCTGGGGGACTTCATGGCGAGCCGGGGGGTTGGGGGTGAGGCGGGCGGAACCAGAAGTCGGCGGCGTCGCCGCCGTAGACGCCGAGGCGGAGGATCGGCAGGCCGACGAGGCCGGCGAAGTCGGGGTGGCTCTTGGCAGCCATCTTGCCCACCGGCTCGCTGCGGTAACCGCGCACGACCTCGGCCGCCCCGCCCCCGGACATTTGCAGTTGGAACCAGCCGGTCTCCATCGGCCCGAAGTTCGTGGCCGTTGGCTTGCCGAGGTCGAAGACGTACTCGTCGAACAGCGTGGGGTTCAAGATCAGCCCCATCGGGCTGCCGGTGTCCACGATCAGTTGCACGTCGGCGGACAGGCCGGTGGCGTTGCGAAAAGCGAACCGCAGACACGCCCGTAGCGACCGCCCTTTGTAGGCGTTCCGCTGCTCACTCATGGGTATCGAACTCCCCGAACGGCATCAGTTCGAGGTAGTCCGGCGGCTCGTCGCCGAGGCGCACCACCATGACGTTGGCCAGCCCCTTGACCGCCTCGTGGAGGGCAAGGTAATCGTCCGAGTCGCCCGCCACGCGGCCTTCGGAGAACGCCACGAACCGCAAGGGAGGGTGCGTCCTCTCCAGATCCGCGCGGAGCCGGTGGTAGGCCGCGACGTTCAATGTCTGGTCGGTGACTGCGGTCATGGTCGTCCCCTTGAAGACATTGCGGCCATTCTACCCGACCAACTCCGCGACCGGCTCGAAGCCCGGCTCGACGAGCGGGATTGGGCGGGCCCCGACGTAGTAGCTCTTGTCGTGCTTGATGCCCAGGCACTCGTAAATCGTGGCGAACAGCGTCCCGGCGTTCACCTCGTCTTTGACGACCTTGCCGCCCTTGTCGTCGGTCTTGCCCCAGACGGCCCCGCCCTTCGCCTTGCCGCCGGTCATCGTCATGCTCCACGCGCTGGCGAAGTGGTCCCGGCCGAGGCTCGCGTTGATCGCCGGCGTGCGGCCGAACTCCGCGAGCGTCACCACCATCACATCATCCCGAAGGCCGCGCTCGGTGAGGTCGTCGATCAGCGTCGCCATGACGTGGTCGAGTTCGGGGACCATTTCCTGGTGCGTCTCGAAGTTCTGCCCGTGGCTGTCCCACCAGGCGCGGGCCACCCGCACGAACGGCACGCCGGCCTCGACGAGCCGCCGCGCGATCAGGCACTGCTCGCCGAGTTGCGTCTTGCCGTAGCGGTCGCGGACCTTCTGCGGCTCCTGCGTCACGTCGAACAGTTTTTCGGACGCCATGATGCCGCGGACGCGCTCGTAGGCCTGGTTGTGGCTGCCGAGGGTGTCGGACTGCCGGCCTTGGGCGAACTGCTTGCTGAGCAGGTCGCGTAAGTCGGCCCGCTGCTGGTGGTCGAGTTCGGAAACGCCGTCGAGCTTGCGGATGTACTCGGGGATGTTGTTGGTCGTCAGCTCCATCGGGGCGTAGCGCGACCCCAAGAAGCCGCTGGCACCGGGGGCGGAGCCGCGGCCCTCGGTCTGCGTGTAGAAGGTGACGTAGTCGGGCACCTTGCTATCGACGCGGCCCATCTCGCGGGCAAGTACCGCGCCGAGGTCGGGGTAGCTCACGCCGCCCACATCCATGCGGCCGCGCATCATGATCTTGGCCCCGCTGCCGTGGTCGCCGTTCTTGGTGTTCAGCCCGCGAATCACGCACGTCGTCTTCATCCGCTTGGCCATCTCGGGCATCAGCTCGGAGATGTGCGTGCCGGGCACGTCGGTCGGGATGGCGCGGAACGGTCCGCCGGTACTGGCACCCGGCTTGGGCAACCCGTGGGAAATACCCTACCCGCTGACGGGGTGAATCACGAGGCTCCACTTGGGAAGCGTTT